>JANYAJ010000011.1 GCA_025361385.1 Nitrospira sp. | reverse complement strand
GAAGAGAGAAACAGGGGCACGAGGGGATAGACCATCTCGGAGCTGACATCCATGAAGAAGCTGACCCATCCGGCCACCCATACATTTTTGGGAATCCGTGTAGGCTCGATGTTGGAGCCGAGTTTCTTGTCGGCATTGTCTGATTCATTGAGCATGGCCAGACAGGTTTATGAGACGTTACCTAGGCTCCCCGGCGTCGTCTGTTGCGAGAAATGTTGTCGGACCAGCGTTTCCACCGACTTGAAATGCCGATCCGGCAGGTTCTTGAAGCGCCTCTTGCAGTCGGCCATTGCCTCCTCCACCGTCGCGAATGGCTGAATCGTGGCCAGGAGGTGTTCGTAGTAGTCCATGAGTTTGAGTTCGACTGTTCTCGTGAGGGAGGGGTCGCCCGCCAATGTGGCCGCTGCCTGGGACTTGTCGCCGCCTGTATCGACTAGCGCCTGGAAACAGAGTCCCTTGAGCCGCTGCGTGACGGTGCTCCTATCCCAGCCGAGCGCTTTCGCTGTCGCCTGCATGTCGAAGCCGTTCAGGCGGAGGCAATCGAGGACGGCGGCATCGCCGGCGGGTTCCGGCAATATTTTTGGCGTGCGTGTGCGATCTGACGATGTGGTGGACGTCTCCGTCTGCAATCGAAGATCGTCCTTCGTCAGCAGGGGCCGTTCGGACAGTGCGACCGCCTGTTCGAGACATTGACGCAGTTCGCGGACATTGCCTGTCCACTCATGTTGGAGCAGCGCATTGAGCGCCTCCTGCGTGAGCTTCGGGGCTTCCCGTCCCAGTTGCTGGGCTTGGCCGGTCAGGTAATGTTCAGCCAGTAGGCCGATATCGTCTTTCCGGTCCTGCAATGGCGGGAGACGAAATACCAAACCCTTCAGCCTGAAGTACAGATCCTCCCGGAACCAGCCCTCGGACACGCCTCGCTGCAGATCGCGATTGGTCGCCGCCACCACGCGGACATCGACGGTCGTTGGTGACGTCGCGCCGACGCGATAGAAGGTTTTTTCTTGGAGCACACGAAGCAACTTGCCTTGATGTTCTAGCCGCAGGTCGCCGATCTCGTCGAGAAAGAGCGTGCCGTGATGCGCCAGCTCGAAGTATCCTCGCCGATCCATCGTCGCGCCGGTGAAACTGCCGCGCACATGGCCGAACAGTTCGCTCTCAAAGAGCTCCGGTGAGATAGCCGCCATGTTGACGGCGATAAAGGGTTTGCCGGATCTTGGGCTCAGCAGATGGATCGCACGCGCGAAGAGTTCTTTGCCCGTCCCTGCCTCACCCAGCAAGAGCGCGGGCAACTGAGACTTGGCGCCTTTCTTGAGATCGCGGAAGAGCCCGAGCAGGTGATGATTTCGAGTGATGATGCCCTGTCTGCGGCATTCGTCGCGCAGTTGCTCCAGTTCTGCATCCCCCAGCGTGTTGCTGCTCTCGGTCACGGCGCGCAGCCCTGCCAATTCGCGGCCCAAGTCCTGTAGTTGTTGTCTGGCTGCTTCTTCCTGCGCCTGCACATCGGCCAATTCTGTTCGCAATGTCTCTGCGGAGCGTGAAAGGTCTTGCTGTAGGCCGGTTGACTGGGCGACGGCGGCTCGTGCCTGGTCCAGGTCTTCTTCCAAAGCCTCGGCCCGGTTCTCACGCAGGACCAGGGCTTCGCGGACTGCCACGGCTTCCTGCTGGACGCGCAGCATGTCCCGTTCGAGGAGGACCATCCGTTGGCCTGCCGTGAGGTGCGTCCAGATGGTGGCGCAGACGAACACGAGGGCCAAGGCACTGAGCGGCAGGGCCAGGGGAAGCACCAGATGCGCGAGAGCCAATGCCGACACCACCAGGCCTCCGTAGGCGAGGGCGACGGCTCCTGCGAAGAGGAAGGACCGTGATCCACCTGTATGCAGCAGAAACCAGGCCACGAGGCTTGCGAGCAGGAGGGTGGCGAGGCCGCTGTTCAGCGGGCCAAGCCGACAGAGCCGGTTGTCGGTCAGGAGCATATTGAGCAGGTGGAGATGGATGGTAGATCCTGTGACCACTTGGCCCGTCGGTAAGAGCGATGTGGCTGCTGGCGGGGGGTCGGGAAGAAAGACGATGACCTTGTTCTTGAACCAATCATCCAGCTGCTCGTCATGATGGGCCTCCATGGCTTCCCAGAGGGCGGCAAATGACAGGGTCGGCAGACTTCCCAAAGAGCCGTCTCCTGCATAGTTCACGAGGGCGATGGTGCCGGTTTGGCTCGCCTGGGGTTGCGCCAGCTTATAGAGCGCCAGTCCGAATGCTGGAACAGGTGCTATGCCCAGCTCTGTAAACAGCGGCACTGTACGTGTGACGTGGTCCTGGCTTGGGGAAACCAGAAGATGGCTGAGGACCATCGCCTCCGAGGCGAGCGGCGACTCGCTCTCATAGGGATAGACGACAGGCCCCGCTGTTCTGGTGGCTTCCAGGAGCAATGCGTCGCTGGCGGCGCCTCCGAGCTGTGCTTGGCTGGGCTGCGCGATGCGATGGTCCAGGCCGATCGCGTTCGCTCCGCTGTTATGTGCGGCGGTGATGAAGCGGGCGAGGACCGCCCGATCCCATGGGCCTGTTCCAAATTTCGTTTCGCTGGCTTGATCGCGCGTGATGAGGAGGAGAGAGGGACTGACCGGAACGGGCGCGCGGTGCCGGAGCCAGGTATCGTAGGCCGTCCAGTCGAGTGCGGTGAATGTCGCAGGAGCGAGGGCCCCGAAGTTGAGCGCCAGGACCGTCGCGCCCACTCCCATGGCGCCGGCCTGGAGCCAGACTGACTGGAGAAAGAGGCGCCATGTGTGAGCGAAGTCTGGCATGCGGCTACGGCTGCAAGGAGAGTTCGTCTAGGATCGCCTTGACGTCCTGCTTCGGCAAACCCCGGAGGACCGTGTTCACTTTCTGCCGGTCTTGCTTCACGCCGAGGCCCTTGCCGTAGATACGAGCCAGAATTTTCTTGGCCGGTCCGAATCCCTCGCCGGCCGTGGCTTCGAAGCAGGCCAGGATTTTCTTGTCGAAGGGAGGCAGGGATGGTTCCAAGCCCGTTTCATAGAGTCGGGCGAGTTCTGTCTGCGCCATGTCGCTGAGGGCATAACATTCTTGGAGCAGTACCGGGACGGCATGGTCCGTTCGATTCTGCTTCAGTAACGTCGTCCCTAGCGTTTCGCTGTCGCCGTTGTGTGCGAGGTCGGGAAAATTCTCCCAGATCTTTTCACGATACCCTTGAAAGGCCTTCAAGGCCTCGATGCGATTCTGTTCAGGCTGGACCGGCGAGAGGGCCTGGCGGCGAAGGATGGACAATGCAGACGAAGCCGGTTGATGTCCGAACTCAACCGCCTTGGCCCACCAATAGACGGCGAGGGTTCCGTTCTTATCCAGTCCCTGGCCTGCGCGATAGGCATTGCCAAGGAAGAACTGCGCCTGTGGGATGCCGTTCACGGCGGCTTCCTCCATGAATTGCGCGGACTCCTGGTCGCGCTTGGCTAACTTGAGCACGAGCGCCAGGCGGTAGCGGGCGTCGGGAAAGGAGGGCTGCAGCTCCAGCGCTTGCTGGTACGACTGAATCGCTCCTTTGATATTACCGGTGGTGTAGTAGGCGGTGCCGAGATTGTAGTGGGCCTGAGTCAGATCCGGATTGAGTCTGGCCGCTTCTTTCAATTCCATCACCGATGCACGCCAGTCTTGTTTGGCCATCAAGGCTCTGCCGAGCTGGAGATGCGCGAGGGCATGATCGGGTTTCAGCGCAATGGCGATGCGGCATTCGTCGATCGCGGTATCCAGGTCGCCGATTCGATAGAGCGCTTCGGCCAACTTGAGCCGGTCGTCAGCATTTTGCGGAGACATGCGGACGTTCCCGCGAAGCTCTCCCAGCAGGCTGACGGCATCGTTTTGTTCGTGCGGCCGCAATTCTGGAAGATGAAGCGGCGGTGTTGCCGAGGGTGGCTCCGTCGAAGTCGGTGGAACTTGATTCTCAGGCGTCTCCGCCAACGACGAATCGATTGAGTGAAGCCAGGCGCAGGATGCAAGGAAGAGGATCGCGAGAACCAATCGGCGCTTCATGGAATCCTGCGGTCCTCCAGCTACGGTGACGAGGTCGATAGTATATCGTATCGGAATGAGTGGGAATAGCTCCTGCCCTGCAATCGGGCAACTAGGGGAGAACTGGCGTGGGCAGACCCGGTGAACGTCTGAGCTCTGTCTGAATCCGATGGATCTGCTGCTGTAAGTCGGGCGGCGTCAGTGGTGCGACGTCATGCGTGACCCGCCAGACCGGCTCAAGCGGGGCCGGGTCGGTGGGCAGCCTGGGAATCACATGCCAGTGGATGTGGGGGAGTTGATTGCCGAGGAGTTCGTAATTGATCTTCTTGGCCTCATAGACCTGCGCGACGACTTTGGCGACGAGGTTCACTTCCTCCATCAGCATAATTCGTTCCGTGGGAGCCAGGTGAAATAACTCTGTTGCATGGCGTTTGAAGACGATGACGGTCCAGCCAGGAAAGAATTGATCTTCATGCAGATAGGCTTTGGCGAGGCCGAGATCCGCGATGAAATGGTCTTCTCGGGGCCAGGTGCCTTGGCAGGCCTTGCATGTCGGGTCGGTCATGGCTGGCTGGCCTTACGCCATTCCTCTTCCGTCACCACGCCCTTTTTGATCAACAGCTGAATCAGCTTGTCGACGGAGTTGCGCCCTGGTGCGGCCTGAGTCGTTCCGGGCTGCGGGGCTGCAGCCGGTGGGTGTTTCGGTTCAGGGGGCGGTCGTTTGAGTCCGAACACTTTAAATGCGGGGGTGAAGACGATCATGTAATCTTTGTTGCGGAGCCGTACGGTGGCTGGAAGGCTCTGGCCGTGGGGGGGCAGATCGGTCGTCGATCCGGCCGGGATTTGGAAATAGGGCTTCCCCTCCTGCGTTTCTCCATCCTGCCCCAGGACGTCCATGCGGCTTAGGATGGTATCGCTATTTAAGTTCTCCCGGGATTCCCCGCCGATGTTGGTCACCTTGTCGAGGACGATGACCAGGGAATCGCTGATGAGCGTATCGGCAGAGAGGTTCTTAACGCTCACATCGTAGCGATACTCGCTATTGAAGTTATCCCGCCCCTTGAGGGTGATGATGACGGCGGATTTGTCGGTCAAGTCGGTGAGCTGATCCAGCGGGCCGGCGCTGCTGTCCGGCGCCAGGGGCCAGGATAGACCGAGGAGAATCGCCGCAAAACCTACCCGCCAGATTGCCGTGTGTCTCGACATGGTTGCCTTCCCGGATGGTGCGGAGCGCCTCATTCTTGATGCGTCCGAGCATAGCAAAGTTCTCGGCGTTGGGCGAGCCTTTGTTGCCCTGCGCGCCTTGACAGGCTCTTTCCACGAACGCTATCCTCGCGGAAGTATCCGTTGCGCTCAACCCTTCCACATCACCACACATGACATCCATTTCACGACGCGCCCCGCTCTTGGTTCCCCGCGCTCTTGTCACGCAGCTCATGGCGCTCTACGACTATCCGCATCCGCTTCATCCTGGCCGGATCATTCGCGGGTACGATCGGCCGCATGCCATTCGAACGGCGCGGATGTGCGCCGCGGTCGCTGCGGCGCTGGGCCATGGGCCTGAGCGGGTCCGCCAGTATCAGATCGCCTGTCTGTTACATGACCTGGGCCGTGCCGGGCTCGACCGCCAACTCTTCGGGAACATATGGTCTTGGGCCAAGGAGCGAGGGATTCCGACGAGACCACGGGAATGGAGAGCGGTCCATCAATACACGTCCTACGGACGCGAGACGGAGGCCTTTCTCCGTTGTTATGGACAGGATCTTGAGGCCGACGGCATCCCGATGACCGCTTGGGCGAAGGAGCAGGTCGAGATGCGGCTGGGTTATGCGCGGCGGCTGGCCCGCCGGCTGCGTCTGGTTCGGCCTGCCATCAAGCAGATGGGGGTGACGTGGGTGCCTTGGATGCAGCAGGTGATGCTCTATTATTACTACCCTGAGAAACTGGCGGCGGCTAAGCCCTGGGTGCGGCAGTTGGCGGAGATTCTCGTCGCCTGCGAGCAATTTGAAGCCTACAGCAATCAGCGGCGCGGTAGGGACTATTATGTGCGGAAGAAGGAAACGTTGGTCGATGCTTTTGCCTATTTGGAGACGTTGCGGGCGGAGAGCATTTTGAGCAGTGCGGTGATGGAAGCCTTACGCCGGTTGACAGCGCAAGGCGAGTTCGATGCAATTCTGGAAGAGGCTCGCGGCTGTGCCTTCACGAGTGGCGAGCGACGAGCCCTCCGGGCGATGGAGGCATAACATGGCAGTGAAAACGGTCTCCTTGCGTCTCCCCATGCAGGGGAACACCCAGGTCGAAAATCTGACGAAAGCCGTGGCCGACGCCCTCGCCGGTACGAAGTTGCTGGCCGGGATCGTGACGGTGTTTGTGAAGCACACGACGGCGTCGGTGATGATCATTGAAGATGAACCGGGGATCAGGGCCGATACCAAAGCCTTCTGGGATCGGGCGGTGCCGGCCGATCCGGCTTGGCAGCATAATACGAGAAATGCCGGTGAAGACAATGGCCACAGCCACTTGCGAGGTCAGCTCCAAGGGCCGTCGGTCACCATTCCCTTCCTGGACGGGACGATGTTACTGGGGACCTGGCAACAGGTCGTCCTCGTCGATTTTGATACCAAGCCTCGCACCAGGGAACTCATTATCCAGATCATGGGTGAATGATGGCGATGCAGGGGCGAGTCTGGTACGCGGGACTCTTACTCGTCAGCCTCTGGCCTGCCCTGTCGATGGTGGAGTGGGGGAAGCCTCTGGGCGGGTCCTACGACGGACCTGAAGGGAAGCCTCGCGTGGTGACACCCTTGCCAGCCGAGTTGGGTGCGGATGAGCGGGCTACCATGGCCGTGTTCGAGCGGGCGACCAAATCCGTGGTCTTCATCGCCAACACCGCGATTCAACGAGACCCCTGGTCGTTCAATCTTTTTGAAACCCCACAAGGTTCCGGAACGGGATTCGTCTGGAATAAGCAAGGGCACATCGTCACCAATTTTCATGTCGTCTACGGGGCGAATTCGATCACGGTGACCTTGGCAGATCGGACGGAGCATAAGGCCACGCTCATCGGCGCCGACCCCGATCACGATGTGGCGGTGCTGCAGATTCGTGCAGCGGAAGAGGCGCTGTCGCCCCTCACCGTCGGGCTGTCGCAGGATTTACGCGTCGGACAGAAAGTCTTGGCGATCGGGAATCCGTTCGGCCTCGATCATACGCTGACGACCGGCGTGGTGAGTGCGTTGGGGCGGACGATCAAGTCCTTATCGAACCGGACGATTGAAG
>JANYAJ010000553.1 GCA_025361385.1 Nitrospira sp. | reverse complement strand
GTGACCGAGAGACGATTGAGGAAGCCTACCCCGGCGATGTCGTGGGATTCGTCAACCCGGGCCTCTTTGCCATCGGCGACACCCTCTCTTCCGGCAATCCCCGCTCCTTCGATGCAATTCCGCTCTTTCCCCCGGAATGTTTCGGCGTGCTCCGCAGCCAGGACCTCACGAAGCAGAAGCAGTTCCAGAAGGGACTCCAGCAGCTCGAAGAGGAAGGGGTCATGCAGGTGTTCTATTCGCCGGACCACGTGCGGCGGGAACCGGTCCTGGCCGCAGTCGGCGAACTCCAGTTCGATGTGGTCGCCTCGCGCCTCGACAGCGAATATGGGGTCAAGACGACCGTCGAGCGGATGCCCTTCGTCCTGGCCCGCTGGGTGACGGGCGACCCGGAGGTGATTGCCCGCATCTATTGGCCGCAGGACACGCGTCGGCTCGTAGACAAGGACGGGCGGATGGTCATGCTCTTCGGCTCAGAACGATTGCTCGCCTACTGTATGAAAGAATATGCCTCTCTCAAGTTTCAATTGAGAGAAGAGGTTGGAAAAGCAAACAACTAGCAGGATACCTTGCGGTGAACGAACGATGATTCAACGGAGGATGCAATGACCAGACAAAGATTCTTTGCATTGGGGCTGCTCATGTTATTCGCTGGCTGTGTCGAGACCTCGACCACTCCTTCGTCCGGCCAAGGGCTGAGCGGCCTACCTACAACGAGCCAAATGACCGCTCAACCAACCCGTCGTGCCGTGTCATTGGATGGCGTGACGCTGAGCATTCTCGAAGCAGGGACCGGCGACCCGGTGATCTATGTCCATGGCGTGGTGACCACCAGCAACATCTTCCCGAAATATCTGGCCGCCCATTCCCCTGCCTATCGCGGGATCGCGGTGGATCTGCGTGGCTACGGCGATTCGGAGAAGACCCTCACCGGCTCCAATATTTCGCAATTCGTGAAGGATCTGATCGCACTGGCGGATCGATTGAAGATCGAGAAGCCTGTATGGGTCGGTGTGTCGATGGGAGGCATGATCCTCCAGCAACTGGCCCTTGAACATCCCGATCGCGTGAAAGCCCTCGTCCTGGTCTCGACCACCGATGGGGCCATGGTTCTCGATCACGACCTGCCCTCGATCGGCAACCCGCGCACCAACGCCGAAGTGTCCAAGAAAATTTTATTGGAAAGTTTTCCTGCCGGGACGAACCCACAACTCTATCAGCCGCTGCTCGACCGTATCCCGACCTGGAATGCCTCAGTCCTCCGTGAGGCCCTGACCTCCATGTCCGTCTTCAAGAAACGTGGGCAACTCTCCGCCATCACCGCGCCCACGCTCATCATGGTCGGAGCCAAGGACGACGTCGCCACACCAGCCATCGCAGCAGGGATCCAGGCACAAATTTCCGGGTCCCGCCTGGTCAAGTTCGAAACAGGCCACTTCATCATGGCTGAAGATCCTGAGGCTTTTCGGAAAGTCTTGGGGGAGTTCCTGCACTCGCTCAAGAAGTGAGCGTGGCTGTTATACCTGTAGGCAAACGGCTGCAGCCTCTATCTTCCTAGAATCACTAGGATTGGCGCGGCGATCCTTCGCAACCCCCTGCAGTCTGACGACTGAGCCTCTGCACGCGCATTCTCGTATCCGATGATATTGCTGGTGTTTTTCTTCCAACCATCTTTTTTCTCACAGCGGCACATACCTTGCGTAGTTACCACAGTGAAGGGGTGAACAGTCCCCTCATCGATTTCTCCTCGGGGTAGCCGAGTCCGTTGAGCAAACCGACATAGCCGGTTTTTTCGAGAAGAGCGCTTCTCAGGGACAGGTCTGTCTGCTACACGAACACACACAACAATATAGGAGAGTCTGTATGAACTGGCTACGAGCCACCGCTGGCGTACTCATCTTGTCGTCGAGTCCTGCGTGGAGCGCGACGTTGAACTGGAGCCCCAACAATGACCCGGATCTGGCGGGATATCGTGTCTATCGATGCAGTCAGCAGCCCTGCAGTCGAGCCTCCGGGAAGGCCACAGTCATGGCAGCATTAGGAACGGTGGCGCAGTTCGATATCGGAATACCGACTGTGACGCAGTACTACTTCATTACCGCCTACGACCTGTCCAACAACGAGTCGAGCGAGAGCAGTCTCGTGACCTTCGTGCCAGCCGGGAATCCCCCGCCGGTGGCCGTCTCTCCACCGCCGACTCCAGGAGGTCTCCAGATCACTGCGATAAAATAAAAGACCGAGGGAGCGCAGACGAGTCAAAATCTAAGGCGTCGCATGTCTCACCCGAACACTCGTTAGCTTGAAGCCTGCGCGGGTTGTCCTGGTGTCATCCGCAGCGCACCGGAGGTTCGGTCTACCGTAATAGTGACGGCACCGTCCAATACCTGGAGGAGAAGGTCTCCGACCAGCTGTCGTCGCCAGCCACGGAGAATGGGCACATCGAGAGTGCTCCGATTCTGTTTGGCTTCCACGAGTGTTTGCAGATCTGAGCTGGTGGCCAACATGGTGGGGGCGATCCCCTGCTCCGCGGCACGGGCCTTGAGCACGGCTTGCAGCAATTCGACGATACCGGTCGATTCAGGGTCCGGTTTCCGTTCGCGAGGGACTTCAGGCCAGGCGGACGCTGGAAGTGCCAGCGCTGAGGTGATGGTGGCCAACAGTTGTTCACCCTGCCGATCGACTTCAGAGGAATGGACACCACGGAGACCACGGAGCTCATGGACCGATTTGGGGGGATGGCGTGCGAGTTGGAGAAGCACCTCGTCTCTCATCACCCGTCCGCGCGGCACGTTCCGCCGTCTGGCTTCCGCTTCTCGCCAGGCCGCCAATTCACGCAGTACCGCAGCCCCTTTGGGCTTGAGCGTGTCCCATCCGCGAATACGTTGATAGCGCTCTTGGGGCTCTCGACTCTTTTCGCCTACCGCCGACTCGAGTCGGGCAAATTCCTCACTGACCCACTCCAACCGGCCAAGGCTGCTCAGGCGATCCTGTAAGTGCGTATGGATCGGCAGCAGGAATTCGACATCTTCTAAGGCATAGGCGATCTGGTCATCGGAAAGCGGTCGCGCGCTCCAGTTCGTAAAGGTATGGGCTTTCTCCAGCTTCGTGCCATGGAGACGCTGAACCAGATTCGCATAGGCGACTTGGGCGCCATATCCGACCATGGCGGCGGCGATCTGCGTATCGAAAAATGGCTTCGGGATCTGTCCGGCATGGGTGGCAAAGAGATCGAGATCCTGCCGTCCCGCATGCACGATCTTTTCAATCTTCGGATCGCAGACGAGCTCCCAGAAGACGTCGAGCGATCCACTCGCCTGCACGGCAGGAAAATCGATGACAGCGGCAGTGGCGGCAGTGGCGACTTGGATCAGTTCGAGCCGCGGGATAAAGGTGTCTTCCCCGACGAATTCCGTATCCAGTGCCAATCGAGGACTCTGCCGTAAGGTGAGACAGAGGGTTTCAAGGGCACGCTGGTCGGTCACATACAGCATCGGTGGTTTAGATGTCACAAGGCTCTCATTCAGTTGGGTTGTAGGTGGCGTCTGGCCTCCGTGGCGGCTCGACATTACTGAGACTCAAGTATTCTTTCAGAAACTGATAGGCTTCCAGCATGCGGCGGAGTTCCGGTTCGGCGCTCCGGTCGCCATTATTCGAATCGGGATGGAGCCGTTTCGCCTTGTGGCGGAACGACGCGGTGACCTCGGCCAGCGAACTGCCGAACTCCACGCCCATTGCGGCATAGGCATCCATTGCGTTGTTGATGCCGCTGGGTCCCTGTGATGGGTCGCCTCCCCCACCGGCGGCTTTCAACATATCGGCTAAGCTGACTTTCTTGCGGCGGCGCCGGGGGCGCTCCCGAATCTCGCTATCGAAATCGTCCCAGCGGTCTTCGACAAACTCGAGCCGGGATTCCAGGCGCATGGCGCCTGAAAGATCGCAAATTTCCCCCAGCTCTTCTTCAATCTGGACCAGAGTCTTGATGATTTCCTCCAACCCCTCTTCCACACGAAAGAAGCTATCGACCCGCTCCTGCATCATCGTATCGACGGCAAGTTCCAGGCTCTCTTCGGCCTTCGGGCGCAACGAATCGATCCGTCGCCTCATCCCGCTCTGAAACTTAATGAGTTTGCTTTGTGAAAATGCCATCTGAACCGGACTCGCTCCCTGGGCGCGCATTGTAGCACAGCCAGGTTGCGTGCCAGAAGGGCCTTAGAAATAGCGTGATCGACGCGGGGACCGGTCAGCGTGAGGCGAAGTCGTCACTGATTTTGGTGCGGCGGCGGGCGACGCCCGTATCACGTGCAGCGGCCGCCACGGCTTTGGCCACACGTGGAACGACGTCCTTATCGAACACGCTCGGAATGATGTAGTCCTCGCTCAGAGCCGAAGCGGGAATGGTTTCAGCCAGGGCCTTGGCCGCAGCGAGTTTCATCGCTTCGTTGATGTCGCGCGCCTGCACATCTAATGCACCTCGAAAGATACCGGGAAAGGCGAGGGCATTGTTGATTTGATTGGGATAGTCCGAACGCCCAGTCGCGAAGATCCGGCAGTGGGAGGCCGCCAATTGAGGAGGGACTTCCGGGTCTGGATTGGCCATCGCAAAGACGATGCGATCAGCCGTCATCAGATCCAGATCTTCCGCTGTGACGACATTGCCGACGGATAAGCCGATAAAGACGTCGGCTCCCTTGAGGGCGTCTCGAAGTGAGCCCTGCGGACGGTCGTGAGTGATACAGGCGGCGAGGTCCGTTCGGCAGGCCCGCAGCTGTTCGCCGTCTCCTCGTAAGACGATCCCTCGAGCTTCACATCCGATCAGATGCGAAAGGCCAGCCGCCAGCAACATCCTGCAGCAGGCAGTTCCAGCAGCCCCGAGACCGTTGACGACCACGCGGATGTCCCCAATCCGTTTTCCCGTGACGGTGAGTGCATTGGTCAATGCGGCAAGAAGCACCACGGCTGTGCCATGCTGGTCGTCATGCATAACCGGAATATCCAGGGAGCTCTTTAAGCGGCGTTCGATCTCGAAACAACGAGGTGAGCTGATATCTTCCAAATTGATCGCGCCGAACCCTGGCGCAATCGCCTGAACCGTGCGAACGATCTCATCAGGATCTTGCGTATTCAGACAAATCGGCCAGGCGTCGATTCCCGCAAATTCCTTGAACAGCATGGCCTTGCCTTCCATCACAGGTAACGCGGCCTCCGGGCCAAGATTCCCTAAGCCAAGCACCGCAGATCCGTCGGTGACCACGGCGACCGTGTTGCTCTTGCTCGTAAACGCATAGGCTTTGGTTTTGTCCTTTGCGATGGCTTGCGAGACGCGGCCGACTCCCGGCGTATAGACCATCGACAAGAGGTTACGCGTCGTGATGGGAAACTTGCTGTGGACGTGAATCTTTCCGCCGAGATGCAGCAAAAATATTCGGTCTGAGGCGGACAGGACAGTGACGTCAGGCAGCGCCCCGATCCGTGCAAGTACGGTTTCTCCATGCGACTCGTCCCGGACGTCGAAAGTCACGTCCCGGACCATGCAGGTTGCCGTGGCGGAGACAATATCCACCGCACCTAAGTTGGCGCCTTCTTCGGCCAGGATGGCGGCTACCCGTGCAAACATGCCTGGTGTATTGGCGAGCTGGAGGCGAACGGTCAGGCGATAGTTGGAATAGGGCCCAATGTCGGTCATGATCGGTCCTTCCTCAACAGCCTACCATAGGAAGGTTCGAGCCGGAAAAATCTGCGCATTCTTGCCATCGGCTCGGCAACAACATGCATAAATTCCTGGTTGACAACGAGGCCCATTTTCGCTAACGTTCGCCCGTTTACCCTACTTGGATGGGTAGACAGCATCCTAACACTAACATTCAGAGGGGGTGACATATTATGAAGAGCATCTTGATGGCAATCATGGCAGTGGCAGTGGCAGTGACGTTCAGCGCGCCTTCCTTCGCCGGTGAAGAGAAGAAGGACAAGAAGGACGAGAAGAAGGGCGGCCACGTCCTCGTGTACGGCGAAGAGAAGAAGGACAAGAAGGACGAGAAGAAGGGCGGCCACGCTGGTACGTTCGGCGAAGCCAAGGACGAGAAGAAGAAGGACGAGAAGGGCAAGTAATTACGACATACGTCATTTGTCTAATCAGACAAGCCTGACTTGAACGATTCTGAAGAGGCCTGCGATCGTGAGATTGCAGGCCTCTTTGCTTTTCCACTTATTGACCCTTCTCTGAGGCCGATGCTACCGTAAGCGATGAATAATCCATCTGACTCAGCCAAAACGAATCGCCTCGTTCACGAAACCAGTCCCTATCTCCTCCAGCATGCCTCGAACCCGGTCGACTGGTATCCCTGGGGACCGGAGGCCTTACAGGCATCGAAAACACAGAACCGGCCCATACTACTTTCGATCGGTTATTCTGCCTGTCACTGGTGTCACGTGATGGAACGGGAGTCGTTCGAGAACGAGGCTATTGCCGCACTCATGAACCGGCACTTTATCTGCATCAAAGTCGATCGGGAAGAACGCCCCGATCTCGACGAGATCTACATGCAAGCCACGGTGACGATGAATCGCGGCCAGGGCGGATGGCCGATGACGGTCTTTCTGACGCCCGACCAGGAGCCGTTTTTCGCCGGGACCTATTTCCCTCCAGACGATCGATGGGGCCGTCCCGGGTTTTCCAGCCTGCTCAAGAAAATTGCAGAATCATGGGAGAAGGATGCCGCCGCTCTCACGAATCAAGCGCGTCAATTGACCGAACGGTTGAAGAAGGAACTCAAGACGGTATCGCCCGTTTCCGTGAGTGCCTCAGTACTGGATGAGGCGGTAGCCCAATTTCGCGAGGATTTCGACGAGCCGCACGGCGGATTCGGCAATGCGCCAAAATTTCCACCCTCTGCAGGGCTCTCGTTGCTCCTTCGTTGTTATCGACGAACAGGAGAAAGTCGAACCTTACAGATGGTCACACGCACACTCGATGCGATGGCGGCTGGGGGGATCTACGACCAT
>JANYAJ010000529.1 GCA_025361385.1 Nitrospira sp. | reverse complement strand
TTTCAACCGCGATTTTCTTCTCAGCATAATCTCCTCATCGCCCCCGACTGTCCGCTGTGATCACATGCACGACGGATTGCGCGATCTCACGCTCTTCGTCCGTATGCATGACGCGCACGGTGACTCGGCTGCCGGCTGTGGAAATGACGGCTTCACCGGCTCCGTTCCGAACCTCATCGATGGTCACACCGAGAAATTCCAACCCCTCACAGATGCGCGCGCGGATGACCGCTGCGTGCTCACCGATCCCGCCGCTGAAGACGAGCGTGTCCAATCCGCCCAAAGCCGCGGCGAATGAGCCGATCCACTTCTTAGCCTGGTAGCAGAAGAGCGCCACGGCTTCAGCCGCTCGTACATCGCTATTCTCACGCGCAAGGAGGTCGCGAATATCGGAACTCGTCTCCGACAGACCGAGCAGTCCCGATTGCCGATTGACCATCGTATGGAACTGCTCCACCGTCATACCTTCCGTTCTCGACAAATAGGACAGCAGGCCCGGGTCGAGGTCGCCTGAGCGGGTGCTCATCGGCAATCCCGCCGTAGGCGTAAAGCCCATGCTCGTATCGATGCTGGTGCCACCGCGCACCGCCGCCATGCTCGCCCCATTGCCCAGATGAGCCAGAATGACGCGGCCCTGTGCCTCATCAGGCGCAACACGCCTGAGTTCCCCCATGAGGTAGGCATAGGAGAGGCCATGAAACCCGTAACGCCGGACTCCGGCGGCCTCGTACCGTCTGGGGATCGGCAAGAGACGCGCGACCTGCGGCAGATCGCGATGAAAGGCCGTATCGAAACAGGCGACTTGCGGGATCGTCGGAAACCGCCGTCCGAGCGTCTCGATCAGCGCAATCTCCGCCGGCAGATGTTCCGGATCATAGGGACTGAGCCGACGCAACTCGCCCATGACTTCAGGAGTGATCGCGTGCGGCTCGCGATACCGATGACCTCCATGCACCACGCGATGCCCAATAGCCACGAGATCTGTGATCGTGAACTTCTGTTCCAGCCATGCGACAAGCGGATCGATGCAATTATTATGATGCGCGGTCTGAATCGTCCGGCGCTCGCTGGTACCGCTGGCCAGGTCCGTGAGGGTCAGCGTGACATCTGGAAACCCGATTCGATCGACCAGGCAGGACACAACAGGAATGAGCGGGGGACCAACCTCGAAGAGCGAACATTTGAGGCTGGACGATCCGCCATTGACGGTCAAGATGAAACCCTGTGAGGATGTCATGCCGACCCCGGACTCTGCTGCGTAGGAACCGGCCCCAATCGATAGGCATCGTGGAGATACTGGGCGACCATGCGCTGCGTGTTAAAAAATGCGCCGTTCAAGGCAATCGTATGCCGCATGATCTCGACAAAACGACCTTGATCCTTATAGAAACAGGGCAAGACTTTCTCTTCTAATTTTCGATAGAGCTCTGCTGCGTGACAGCCATCCATCCCTGGCTGAGGCTCCATGCAGGCTTCCACCCGATCGCCGATTGACCAGCCGGTCACATCCTCCAGATGGCCCTCGATCCACCAGCCATCGAGCACACTCAGGCTGGGTACCCCGTTCATCGCCGCCTTCATCCCGCTCGTCCCCGATGCCTCCAGCGGCGGCAACGGGGTATTGAGCCACACGTCGACGCCGGCACAGAGCATCTTGGCGACCTCCATGTCGTAATTGGTCAGATACGACACCGCGATCGCCCCCTGCAGCGCATCGCGCATCTCATGGATATGTGAAATCAAATCCTTGCCTTCACGGTCGTGCGGATGCGCCTTGCCGGCAAAAACGATCTGGATCGGCCCGGCCGCTCGGACAATCTGCTTGAGCCGCTCGAGATCCTGAAAGATCAGACCGGCACGTTTGTAGGCCGCAAACCGGCGGGCGAATCCGATCGTCAAGACCTCGCGATCAAATCCCGCGTTCGACTCCCGATTCACATGCTCGACCAACGTGCGTTTCGCTTCCACATGGGCTGCCCAGATGTCCGAGGTGGGAATGCCCACGGCGTAGCGCAGCGACAGTTGGTCGCGCCGCCAGTCCGGCAGATGGGTATCGAACAGCTTCTGGAACGACGGCGCGGTCCACGTGGCTGTGTGCACTCCGTTGGTAATGGAATGGATCGGATAGCCGGGGAACATGCTGTGCGAGACCTCCCCATGCTTCATCGCCACGCCATTTACATAGCGGGAGCCCCGCAAGGCCAGTTGCGTTAGATTCAATCGCTGCTCGATGCCGCAGCCCTTCAACCTGGCCCACCGTTGCTCTCCCAACACGCGACGAGCCAGTTCCTCGGAAAATTGATCGTGCCCTGCCGGCACGGGGGTATGGGTCGTAAACACACATTGTTCGCGAACCGTATCGATGAGATCGGCCGATACGGATTCCGGCTGGCCTTGCAACCCGAGTTGCTCTTCCACCAGGGCGAGGACGAGCAAGGCAGCATGGCCCTCATTCATATGGAACCGGAGAATGTCGCGGTATCCGAGCGATCGCAGCAGGCGAAGTCCTCCGATCCCCAGCACCACCTCCTGACAGAGGCGATAATGGTCATCGCCCCCGTAAAGCACATCGGTGAGGGTCCTGTCCCAGGGCTGGTTCTCGCTCACATCGGCGTCGAGCAGATATACCGGAACGACATGTCCGGACTCGCCGGTGACGCGATACCGCCAGGCCCTGACATGGACCGTGCGACCTTCGATGTCGACCGTGACCCGCTCGTCGATCAGTTCCGCAAAGTCATTGACCGGCCAAGCGACAGGCTCCTCGCTTTGATGGCCCTGCACATCCAGACGCTGAAAAAAATATCCACGCCGGTGCAGCAAGGACACCGCCACCATCGGAACCTCGAGATCCGCAGCCGAGCGAATCGTATCGCCCGCGAGGACACCAAGCCCTCCCGAATAGGTCGGCATCCCGGACTCGAGGCCGATCTCCATCGAAAAGTACGCGACGAGCGGTGGTTGCACCATCAAGAGTCCCCTTCGTGACGCCCTTATTTCATTGCAGGCTAACTCAAATGCGAGTGAATCCAATCACCCAAGACATGGGTAATCGCAATCACGCTGACGCCAATGACGACATGCTCCGCGATCACATTCCAGGCCGGAATCTGTTGCGCCCGCGCCAGGAAATAGCTCAGCACCGCGAGCAGCGTGAGGCCCCATCCCACGCTCACCGTCATGGCCTCCT
>JANYAJ010000522.1 GCA_025361385.1 Nitrospira sp. | reverse complement strand
CCTTGGAGAGCAACCCTGGACCAAGGGTGCATCGATCGCTGTGCTGACCGTGGCGACCTGTTTCGTGGCCCTCATGAGTGAAATGCTGGTAGGGGCGCTGGAGCCTGCTGCGCATACGCTCGGGCTCACGCAAGTCTTCGTGGGTGTCATCCTTGTTGCGCTAGTGGGTAATGCGGCTGAGCATTCGACGGCTGTGATGGTGGCGCTCAAAAACAAGATGGATTTAGCCTATGGAATTGCGGTGGGGTCTAGTCTGCAGATCGCCTTGCTCGTGGCGCCATTGCTTGTGTTTGCCAGTTATCTCTTCGGGACGCCGCTGGACCTGATTTTTACACCCTTCGAAGTCGCTGCCGTGACCATCTCAGTTCTCATCGTTGGATTTGTCGCGATGGACGGGGAATCGCACTGGATGGAAGGGGTGATGTTGGTCGGGGTTTACTTGATGCTCTCGATCGCCTTTTTCTTCTTGCCCGCCTGACAGGAAACGTTGAACGGTGAGCGATGAACTATGAGCCGATTATTAATTCAGCGTTCCGCGTTCATCGTTCAGAATTCACTCGCTGCGGCCTTGCTGACGACCTTTTTGAGCATCCTGCGAGGGGAACCAGATAGACAAGATGACCGGAGAGACTTGGCTCGTCTCAGACTTTGTCCATGTCGATGACTTCGGTGGCTTCCCAGAGATTTTTTAGCTCCGCATCCGCCAGATCTTTGACTCGATCTTCTTCCGTCTCTTGGCCGAACTGAACTGCTTGAATCGGGGGGGCGCTCTCCTTCACGCCTGGAGCAGCAACTGCTTCCGTCGGCAAAGGCTGTCTTTTGCGCTTCTTAGCTGGATCCATATTGACGGGCATGGTACCTCCGATGTGTTCTACGTTCAGTTTCCGCTCTGATTGGCAAAAAAGTCAATGATGGCTCGATTGAACTGTTATGTTTCCCCGCAGGCTGTCCCGAAAGGCCATCCTATCCCTTCGTCGTTCGTGAAGCGTCGCTCGTATCTCGTATTTCGGAGGGTTGTTCTAAAACGAGGTGCGAAATACGCTTCACGAGATACGATCTTGTCAGTACAGCTTCTCGGCGATGGTGTCGGCCTGTAGCCGGCCTTTCGCCGATAGTTTGCTGCGCTCACCGTCTTGTTCGATCAATTCTTGCGCGAGCAACTGAGCGGTGAGAGCGCTGTGTCCATAGTTCAGCGCATGTTGATGCAGGTTGTGAGAGGGGATTCCCTGGATCAGTCGTAACCCGAAGATCACGGCGTCGCGGAGTTGCTCTTCCTTTGAGAGCTCGATGCGCTCCTCGATGGGGAGGAGGCCTTCTGTCAGCGAGCGGTTGTAGGCATCGAGGTCCGCGACGTTGCCGAATCGTGTTCCGTCCAGATAGGACTGGGCACTGGGGCCGAATCCCAGGTATTCGCCGTTGGTCCAATAGAGCAGATTGTGGCGGCAGGCATGTCCAGGCCGGGCATAGTTCGATATTTCATACCGCTCATATCCTGCGTCCGAGAGTATCCTCTGCGCAGACTGGTCCATCTCAATCTGGAGGGCTTCGTCAGGTGCGGGACTCCGTTCAAGTCGGATATTTGATGCAAGTCTCGTCTCCTGTTCCACTGTGAGTGCATAGCAAGACAGGTGCGTCGGCTGCAGTGCAAGGCAAATGGTCAGAGTTTGCTTCCAACTGTTCAGGCTTTGCCCGGGAAGCCCATACATCAAGTCAAGGTTGATATTTGTGAAGCCTGCTGATCGGGCCTTTGCCATGGCTGTGACGGTTTCACTGACGGCGCCAGGCCGACCGATTCTGACGAGGTCGCCATCCTCCATCGATTCTGCACCGAAGCTCAGGCGGGTCACACCGGCCTGACGTAGCTGAGCAAGGTCCTGCTCGGAGATCGTCGAGGGGTGGCCCTCCACGGTGACTTCACAGTCTTGGGTGAGGCTGAATTGGCTCCGTATCTCGGACAGGATGGCGATGAGCTGAGCGACGGCCAGAACCGTCGGTGTGCCACCCCCAAGATAGACGGATTGGATAGGGCGCCCCACAGCGACCTGTTGCTGCGCCGCTAGTCCGATCTCATGCACTAGGGATCGGACAAAGGATTCAGCTCGTCCCTCGCGATGGATTTCCAGGTAGAAAGAGCAGAAGTCGCAGCGCTGGCGGCAGAAGGGGATGTGGAGGTACAGGCCCAGAGGCGGGGACATGGTCACGACAGGCTGAATCCTTGAGGTTTGGAAAAGTCCCGTGACAGGACGATTTCAATTTCATCGACCGGGGATTTTCCACGATTGCGCACGTGGGGCTGCCAGGCCTTGTGTTGGCGCAATGAGTCGAAGAGCACCTTGAGCAGATCCGGCTTGATGCGCGCTTCCCATTCCCGTACCCAGGCATGAGCCTCTTCGTCGCCCTCATAGTCGTCAGGAAAGGAGGCCTCTAGGCTGAATCGAAAAGTGAAGGTTTTTTCTTCTTGATACATACAAGTCCTCGCTGATTGCGAACTGGCCGGGTCGATCTTATAATACCCCTCAGATAAAGGAGTATGACTTATGCCTATCTTCGAATATGTCTGCGGCGAATGCAATCATCGGTTCGAGCTCTTGGTCTATGGTTCCACGCCAGCGGCCTGTCCCAAGTGCAACACGACGAAGCTGGAGAAGCAAATTTCTTCGTTCGGCGTCGGGGGCACGGATGGCTGGGTGTTGCCGGGTAACGGCGGCGGTTCTTGCGGAAGCTGCGGTGACCCGCGTGGCCCCGGTTCCTGCTCCACCAATTGATTATGGAATCAGGCGAGCAGAATCTGCAGCGCGCGATTGCCATCATCTCTCAGTCCGACCCGCTCACCAAATTGCTTGAAGAGGTGAAGCTTGGTCGGATGAAACCGACCGATGCCGGATTGCGAGCCGTGACCGGTTCGTGGCTGGGGACCTATCAGAAAGTGATCGAGTCCGGCGGATTCACCGGCCAGGCGTTGCGCCGCATCGATCCACAGCCTCGTTTGGCAGTGCTGATCGAATGTGGCGTGTTGACGGGTGAACAGCAGGCGGTCACGGCCCTCTGTGCAAGTTTCGAGAAGGCTGTCGTTGCCGCAACGGAGTGATTTCGTCCCATGTGGTCGCTGTCGGTCATCGCCGTTGTTCTCCTGATCATGGGCCCGATCGGGGAGGGACGGGCAGAAGAAGGCATCGGTACGAGCCCACTCCTGACAATTGCGCCGAAGGATCTTCATCGCATCCTGCCACCAGACTCTCATCTCCTGATCGACCCTCATTCCATTGAACAGTTTCTTGATGCGCTGGATGGTGCCCCACCTGACTGGGCAATGGTCTACGGTCATGGCCATCACGATCCCGAGCATGACGAGCGGCTGTTCACGTTGAATCGTGAGCGCGATGCGAAACGTGCAGGGAAGGAAGCGCTTACATGGCCGGTAGCCTTTCTCTGGTCCGGAGAGCTCTCCCGGTATGAGCCAACGTCTGGCGGCTTTACCATCGCGATGGGGCCGATCTTCACACCCACTCGATGGGGGATAGTTCGATTCAAAGCCGAAGATCTTTCCGGCAATCTCGTGGCGATCCCCGGCGCGGCTGAGCGCGACAGGTTGCGCCGACAGGTCGAGGCCGGTCAGAAAGTTGAGATCGCGATTACGATAATCGGGCGGCTCATTCCCGAGGAGTCGATGGTCTACGACTTTTCCCACGATGAAGAAGGGCTGGGGCTCATCATGCCGGTCGTGCGGGTTGAGCGAGTTGAGTATCTGTTGGCCCGGTGAGGTTCCAAGCTCTGAACGATGAGTGCGGAACGCTGAATGACAATCGTTTCGATGCGTATAGTTCATCGCTCACCGTTCAACGCTTCCTGACTGGCGGATTTTTCAGCGGCCCGCTAGAATGCATTCTTGGCGCAGCGAATGCCGGTGCCGCTTGGACGACTGTCCATCGTGCCCCAGTCGCGGTCGCCTGTGCGAAGACTGATAGCCGGTTTCAACCAGGACCCGCCGCGCATCGCTTTGATTGCGCCGCGAGGAGGCCCTTGAGGATCTGAGAGGGGCGCGTCTTTGTAGTAGTTTGGGTTATACCAATCCTGTATCCATTCCGCGACGTTGCCGGCCATGTCATACAGTCCATATGGGCTGACGCCCGCGGGAAAGCTGCCGATCGGCATCGTGAGCACCTCACCCTTGATGCCCGTCTCTTTTGAAATCTGCACGCCCTCTCCCTTGACCCAGAAGGCATCCCAGTCCGCTCCGCTCTGAAAGTCGATGGTGCGACCGGCCCAATAGCTGGCGCTATTGGCTTTCGTGAAATCCCACTCGTTCCCCCAGGGGTAGCGGCGGCCATCGGCGCCGCGTGCGGCCTTTTCCCATTCCGCTTCGGTTGGCAGACGTTTGCCTATCCAGGTGCAGTAGGCGACGGCATCCTCCCAACTGACATTCACCACGGGGTGGGTGCCGATGCCAGAGATTGGTACATTGTTTTCCCACAAGGTCGAGGCAGGATTGGCGTTTGCCGGCGCGCGATGTCCGGTCGTTTGGACAAATCGCGCATAGGCATCGTTCGTGACTTCGTAGTGGTCGATCCAGAATGAGGCGATCGAGATGAGACGCTGTGGTTGTTCGTCCGGAAGACCATCGCTGCCTGCCGGATTCCCCATCAGGAATTCTCCGGCAGGAACCAGCGCCATGTCGTCGGAAGGAAGGGAGCTGATGGCCAATTGCGGATGGCTGATGGTAAGGACAACAGACAAGAATGCGAGAGAGATCAGCCAACGCACAATTTAGGTCTTTTTTAGTCCACAGGCCTTGGCGACCGCATCGCGATAGGCTTGCCAGAGGGTGAGGGATTTCTTGAGGCCGCTCAAGACGGCCTGTTGTTGCGTCCGTGTGGTGGCGTAGTTCACCACCATGGCATAGGCATCGTGGCGATGGCCGGCTTCGACCAGTTGGTGCGCGCGAATCAGATCCATGGCATCGGGGGAGAGGCCGTGGTATTTCACCAGCGGGTGGCGCTGGACGATCGCTTCGATTTCTTCGGCGGTTTTGGGTTTGGAAGGGTCGGCGATTTCGGCGCGGTCCTTCACGCTACCTTCGACGAAGATCGTCAGCGCCGCGGCTCCGACGACCCAGTCTTTCTTATTCGAGACAGTGTCCAGCCAGGCGCGGTAGCGCCGACTGGCCGGGAGGAGGCGCACCGTATCAAAATCGCGTGCAGGCAATCCCAGGCCTGCCATCATGGTCAAGAACAGTTCCGGGTGCGATTTGCCCAGCGAGAGCCCCCCGGTGTCTTCTTCGTAAATATTATCGGCGAGCATCCGTCGGACCGTGGCCGGAGGGTTTTGGCCGTGAATGCGGGCCAGGAAGACAGGAAAGTCTCGCACGTACACGCCGTATTCCTGCTGGAAGTGGCGCTTGAGCTGCTCGACGGTGACCGTGCCCTCGGCGAATGCCGGCCCGGCCCAATGATGCTTGCGGTCCATGAGACGCAAGAGTTCTTCGCGGAATCGGCTTTTCGTCAAGGGACGTGTCATGTCTGTTGCCTTCCTGCTGAGTGGCTCGTTACAATTTGATGACGCGGAGGTACATCAATGGATCGTGTGACGGTTCAAAATCCAGAAGACATTCTGTCCATGCTGGCAGACGTGTCGTTGCGAGGATCAGGTTTTGTGACGGACTCTCTCCTGGACTATGTGTTGGAAGAGGGCTTCACGGAGCCAATTTTTCTCAACGCCAGTGGGGAAGACCCTGATGCCTACTTTAAAGGCCAATCGCATGCCTGGGCCGTGTATCAGGTCCGGGAATGGAAACGTGTGTTGACCGTTTCTGGCGGCCCGGGAAAGTTGCGCCGCGTGCAAATTACAGAAACCCCCTAGCAGCCGCTGAGTGTAAGAGGGATACGGGAAAAAAGCAACGAGACGAGGGGTATCCGCTCGTCAATTCTGTGCGCATCGAGGGTGTGACATGCCGATGATCTGTCTGATGGAGCCGCAGAGTATGGGTGAGCTGGTGATGGTCACGAGCTTGCTGGAGGGAAGCGGTATCGCGTACCTGCTTGAGAACGAACATGTGAGCAGCTTGTATCCGGGACTCCCCATTCTGAACTCGCGTGTCATGGTCGATGAGCGTGATCGGCTCTCTGCGGATGTGCTGTTGAGCCGGCTGCGGTTGGAAGTGCGTGATGTGTCGGCACAGGCGTAAGCGCGGACTAGCGCTGGGGTCTCGGGGCATGGGGGTTCGACGGAGTTTGAATGGGGAGGCGTTCGCCGGACCCTTGAAACCATCCGCCGATGAGACGGCCTTCTTCAAGGTAGAGATAGCGGTGCTTCACCGTCGCCGCATTTTCCCAATCTTCAAAAATCCATTCTTCGCGGCGGAGGCCTTCTTTGGTGAAGGTGGTGTTGATCGTTTGGGGTCCTCCCCAGGCCTCTAATACCTGCTCTTTGGACATGCCGACCATGACGCGATGTTCTGCGATATGTTTTTGAAAGTCGGGGTCTTTGAGTTGCGCGATGAGCGGCCAGATCACCATGAGGAGCATGAATATTCCAAGCCCCGCATAGATCATGAGCCGAACGGGACGTCGGCGGATGAAGGATGTCTGTTCTTCGAGATCGGTGGATGAGGCGTTCATCCGTTCTTCGGCGGCTGCAGTCGTGTGATCCATGATGGTGAGCATGGTAGCAATGTGAATCGGAGAGAGTCAAGGAAGCCGGACTGTTTGCGTCAATTTAATCAATAAGATGTGAGTAATCGGTAGGGGTCGGTATACTGATGGCGATGTGTCCATCCAGCCATGACACGATTTCTCGAGATCAACGAAGCCCTCTTCTGCTCAATGGCAGTGCGGCTGTCATTGTCGGCGTCTTCTTCCTCTGGATTAGTAGCCTCCTGTTGCCGGCGTTCGCGTCTGCCACGATCATCTATTCCTATATTGATGAACGAGGCACGGCAGTCATGACGGACAACTACGAGAGCATTCCCGAACGGTATCGTGCGAAGGTGCAGGCGACAGAGCATGCGCCCCAAGTCGCCACCAATCATTCGACGGCTGTACGACTACAGCAGTCGGTATCCGATTGGGCACAGATCGCTCGTGCGCAACTCGGTACGTTCACTCCCAGTATTGCTGGGTTGACGCCCTATCAGTCTCACGTGCTTAGCGTCGGCGGCCTCGTCGGGGTGATGTGTCTGTTGGCCAGACTGTTTGTGCGGAGCCAAGTCGTTCGTTTCCTCTCTCTCTGGTGCTTGGTCATGTTGGGCTTGACTGTGCCTGCCTTGCTCGCTACTTCTCAAGATTCCGCGTTGGATCTCTTCACGGGTCGGAAGGTAAAAGTGCAGGAGAAACAGCAGGACCGTCTCCAGAATCTTCCCTAAACTTTCCGGATCATCGCTCTGAGTTGTGACACCCCAGCATGGCTAATCCGCATACTTGGGAAGAGGAATCCTTTTGACTGCGGGTGCTTGAGGTGTCAGTTGGCGCTGCGAAAATTCTGGTGAGTAGGGATTCAGGATAGGGTCGTGGGTATATCGCTGGCGTTGCCTCACGAGGTCGATGCTTTGCGTGCTGATTTCCATTCGATCGACGAGTGACTTGGACGTGAGGGGGTCGGGCAGGCCCTGTAACGAAAACAGTTGATAGGCCAGGGTCCATTCGAGCGTGTCTTTCGCGGCCTCTTTCACAATAAAGCGAGCTTGTGGCGACGAAGTGCCCTTGAATAGCAGGATCCAGATGTTCGATCGGAATGAAGGAGCAGCGGGGTTCTCAGAAGGGTGAAACTCCGGGACCAGTGCCGGGATCTTGGAGAGGGGAACGGCCGGAGAAAACTCGATATCGACGAGCCGAACGAAGAGGGTTCGATTGTCGCTTTCGTCGTTGGGATCGAAGGTGTAACTGAACGAGTAGCGGATCTCGATGCCCTCACGTGTCACGGTGTAGACATCCTCGCCGTTTTCCGGGGAGACGAGCTTCCTGAAATACTTCTCCCAATCGGTGATGGCGTAATAGGTGAAGACGCGCAGAGCAGATTTTCGATCCCGCACCGCCTGCGGCATCCCGAGTTTTTGATGGAGTTCCTCTTGTGTCAGCCCGAGGTACCCATCCTCAAAATAGGGCTCCGCGAAGGCCGGGGAGGGGTGGATCCAGATGCCGGTAGTCGAGACCAGAGCGATGAGAAACGCGAAAATGGTATGGAAAGCATGGCGCAGGAGCACAGTGTCTCTCCAGCTAGTCACGGCATGGTATCGGCGGACTCCCGTCCTGTCAAGGCTCGATGAACGGGATTGCTTGCTGGCTCCGGAACCGCTCAGTTATGATGGCGACACGTTTTCTGCCGTTACGGCGTAGCCGATCATGGAGACAGGTTGTATGAGTGCAAAGTTAGAAACCCTGCTGCAACAACGCATTCTCGTCCTCGACGGGGCTATGGGAACCATGATCCAGCAGCGGAAGCTGGACGAGGCGGCGTTTCGGGGTGAGCGGTTCAAAGAGTGGAAGAAGGATCAAAAGGGGCACAACGATCTGTTGAACCTCACGCAGCCGGCCATCATCGAGGAGATTCATCGCCAGTACTTCGAGGCCGGCGCCGATATCGTGGAAACGAATACGTTCAATGCCCAAGCCATTTCCCTGGCCGACTACGGCATGGAGTCTCTGGCCTACGAAATTGCGCGGGCAGGAGGGGAATGTGCCAGGCGTGCGGCGGCGCAGGTCATGTCGGCGACCCCAGGTCGGTCATGCTTTGTGGCCGGGGCCATCGGTCCCACGACGAAGACCTCGTCGATTTCAACCGATGTCAACAATTCTGCGGCACGCGGCACGACTTACGACGAACTGGTGACGGTGTACTACGAACAGGTTCGTGGCTTAGTGGACGGCGGCGTTGACATCTTATTAGTCGAAACCATTTTCGATACGCTCAATGCGAAAGCCGCATTCTTTGCCATCGATACGTTTTTTGAGGATCGCCACGTGAAGCTTCCCATCATGGCGTCGGTGACGTTTATTCAAGCCGGCAGCAACCGTGGGGTCACGGGCCAAACCATCGAAGCTTTTTGGAATTCGATCTCTCATGTGCCGTTGCTCAGTGTCGGTATCAACTGTGCGTTGGGGCCCAAGGAAATGCGGCCGTTGATTGAAGAGCTTTCGCGACTGGCTCCGATCTATGTGAGCAGCCATCCGAATGCCGGACTGCCGAATCCGTTGTTGCCGACGGGGTTTCCTGAGACACCAGACAGTCTGGCGCCCCAATTGAAAGAATGGGCGCAGAATGGCTGGCTGAATATCGTGGGCGGTTGTTGTGGAACGACACCGGGGCACATCAAGATGATCGCTGAGGCCGTCCGGGGTATTCCTCCGCGCATCCCACAGCCCGTCGAGCCGTACACCAGGCTCAGCGGGTTGGAAGCGGTTACCCTGCGTCCGGAATCCAACTTTGTGAATATCGGTGAACGAACCAACGTCACGGGGTCACCGGCTTTTTCCAAACTGATTCTAGGAGGCGATTAAGAAGCCGCGCTCTCGGTGGCGCGACAACAGGT
>JANYAJ010000520.1 GCA_025361385.1 Nitrospira sp. | reverse complement strand
TTCAAAGTGGTGTTACTCGATGCCAAACATGCCATCTTGCGTGATGCGACGGTCTCTACCGGTAGCTTGACCCTCAGCATCGTCCATCCACGAGAAGTCTTCACCCTCGCGGTCAAAGAATCTGCGGCAGCAGTCATATTTCTTCATAACCATCCCAGTGGCGATCCGACGCCGAGCCAGGAAGATCGAGTTCTGACGGCGCGATTAGTATCGGCAGGGGAAGTGCTGGGCATTCGGGTCCTTGACCATCTCGTTGTCGGCGATGGGCGTTATGTCAGCTTTGCCGATCAAGGTTGGCTGACAGACCATTGTGCCGACGCATGAGCGAAAGGAGAGTTATAGTGATGTAAGCAGGCCATTTCATGTCCGGAAGAATACGATCGTCTTCCGGTATTCCAAAGGAGGGCCCCATGAGCGAGCTACGCAGGGAGTCACTCAGAAATGTCGTCCTGATCTCAAGTGCCGGTGCCGGGAAGACCTCGCTGGCTGAGGCCATGCTCTTTGCCACCGGCGCAGTACCTCACCTGGGGTCTATCGCACTCGGTACGACCATCTCGGACTTCGAGCCGGAAGAGTTGCACCGGCGCAGTTCCGCCAGTACCAGTCTCCTCCGTTGTTCCTGGAATCACACCACCATCAATCTGATCGATCCTCCCGGCTTGCTGAACATGCCCGGGGAAACGGCCCTGGCCTTGCGAGCGGCGGATGCTGTGATTCTGGTAGTAGGTGCTTCGGCGGGGATCCGGAACGACCTCACCAGAGTCTGGTCTCGCATCACGGCCCACGGCTTGCCCTGTCTTCTATTCCTCAACGAAATGGATAAAGACGATGCCTCCCTCGATGGAGTTGTCGCGATGTGTCAGCGCGATCTTGGGATTGTGCCATTGCCGATGTCGTTGCCTTATGGCCGAGGCAACCAGCTAGAGGGGGTGCTGGATCTCCTTCAACAGCGCGTCATCACTTCGAGCATAGAGATCCCTACGTTTCAGCATCTGGCAATACCTGAGCAGATAAGGACCGTGGTGAAGGACGCACGGAAGCGTATTCAGGAGGCGGTAGCCGAACGTGATGATCGATTACTGGAACAGTATCTCGCTGAGGAGGAGCTGACGCAGGAGGACCTCATGAATGGACTTCGCTTCGGCGTCCAGACAAGCACAATTGTCCCGCTCTATAGCGGTTCTGCAATCAAGAATATCGGGATCGTTCCGCTCCTGAACGGGATTGTCGATTTTCTGCCTTCGCCAATGGACCGGGCGTCGAAAGTTCCGCTAGAAGGGCTGCATCCAGATACAGGCGAGACAGTGAGTCGCCGTGCCGTTGACGAGGACCCATTTTCAGGGATCGTCTTCAAGACATTGATAGACCCGTTTGTCGGCAGACTATCCTATCTGCGGGTCTTGTCGGGGGTGCTTCACGCAGATTCGCCCGTCTTCAATAGTTCTCAGCGTAGTAAAGAGAAAAGCGGGCATCTGTACTGGGTGCTGGGAAAGAAACATACGGTCGTGCCTTCGGCCGGAGCAGGGGAGATCGTGGCCGTCGGGAAACTCAAGGATACGCAAACCGGCGACACCCTCTGTGACGAACATATACTCATCTGTTATCCAAAGACGGTACTTCCGAAACCTGTGCTGTCCTTTGCGATCGAGCCGAAGTCAAACGCTGACATCGAAAAAATCAGTCTCGGGCTGCATAAGTTGATTGAAGAGGATCCGACGCTTGAGTTTTCCCGACATGCGGACACGAAGGAAATGGTCTTAAGCGGCATGGGTCAATTACACATCGACCTCGCGCTCGAAAAATTGCACCGCAAATACGGTGCGGAGGTAACCATCCACGTGCCGAAAATTCCCTATCGTGAAACCATTCGCACGACGTCACAGGCGCAGGGTAAATATAAGAAACAAACCGGAGGACATGGCCAGTATGCAGATTGCTGGCTGGAGCTTTCCCCTCTGGCGCGAGGGGAGGGTTTCAAGTTTGAGAGCAAGGTCATAGGCGGGGCTATTCCACGAAACTTTATTCCGGCTGTGGAGAAAGGAGCGGTCGAAGCCATGCACCATGGGAGCCTTGCGGGGTTTCCTCTCGTGGATTGCCGAGTGGCCGTATACGATGGGTCGTATCATCCAGTGGATTCATCAGAGATGGCGTTTAAGATCGCTGCATCGATGGGGTTCAAGAAGGCTGTAGAATCGGCTCATCCCGTTTTGTTGGAGCCGATGATGACGGTGGAGGTCGAGGCGCCGGCGGATCACATCGGTAGCGTGATCGGGGACTTGAATGCGCGCCGAGGACGCATTCTCCACGTCGAGGCACGAGACCAGACCGAGCAGATCACGGCTCTCGTCCCAATGGCGGAGCTGCTGACATACTCCACGGCCTTAAACTCGCTCACAGCAGGACGGGGTAGTTATGCGATGGATTTCTCGCGGTACGACGAGGTGCCTCCCGAGCTCGCGGTTCGAATCATTGAGGCACAGAGAGCGGAGACTCACGCGGCAGCGCATTAATCGATCAGGGGTCGGTCGATTTAAGCACCACATAGAAGGCGCGGCTTTCTCGCAGCATGCGGAGCAAGATGGTTTCGCCGCGGCGCACTTTCGCGACAGCGCTACTGAATTCTCCGACCGATCCCACATCGACACGGTTCACTTCCTTGATGAGATCTCCCTCGTGGAGCCCTTCCGATTGGGCGAGACTGCCAGGCTCCACTTTCGTAATCAGCACCCCACGGCTTTCCCGCAGCTTGAATTTATCGGCGAGGCTCGGCGTGAGATCTTGCACATCAAGGCCTAATTTGACGTCGGTACGGGTTTGAGGAAGAGACGTAGTGACCGCGTGGTCTCGACGTTCAATGAGGGCGACGTCTAGGACCAGCCGCTGTTGATCGCGGACGATCTCAATCTTCGCCGTGGCGCCCGGGAGCAATCCTGCCACGACGCGCGAGAGCCGGCTCGGCGTGTCGATCACGGTGCCGTCGATGCGAGTCAGGATGTCGCCCGGTTTGATGCCAGCTGCGGCAGCCGGATCTTTCTCGAAGACTTCGTTGACCAATACCCCTTCGCCTTCGTTCACGCCGAACTTGCGTGCCAACTCCATTGTGAGCGGCTGGATGCCAACGCCTAACCAGCCTCGTGTGACCCGTCCTTGAGTCACTAATTGCTCCATCACTTGCTTCGCCATGTTCGAGGGAATCGCGAAGCCGATCCCTTGGGCGAAGTTAATGATGGCGGTATTGATGCCGATGATTTCACCGCGTAGATTGAACAGCGGACCGCCCGAGTTGCCGGGATTGATCGACGCATCCGTCTGGATGAAGTTTTCATAGCGCGAGAGATTGATGTTCTCCCGCCCGATCCCGCTGACCACGCCGAGCGTGACTGTCCGATCGAGTCCGAACGGGTTTCCGACAGCAAGCACCCATTGGCCAACACGCACAGCCGATGAGTCCCCGAACCTCGCGCTGGGAAGGGGATGGGTGGCGGTCACTTTCAGGACGGCCAAGTCTGTATCCAAATCCTTGCCGACGACCTGCGCAATCAACTTGGAGGTATCGGAAAAACGGACCTCAATTTCCGTCGCCTCGCCGATGACATGGCTATTCGTAATGATGTACCCATCGGGATCGATAACGACACCGGATCCCGATCCGGATGCATTCGGAACGCGTTCTTGCGGCAATTCTCGGCCGCGTCCGGCTCTGGACAAGGGAATGAGATTGACCACTGAGGGTTTGGCCGATTCGGCCAGGTCGGTAAAGACGGTTTGAATTTCTTCCAGTAGGCGGAGGCCCGGAGAATCGGTGGACTTTGGCACGAGGGACCCAGCGGCGAAGGCCGAAGGGAGATCAATCCTGGTTAACAGCACTAGGCAGATGAAGATGAGTCGTACACGCATGATCCTGCACCTCTCCCTCAGAGATTGTACATGATGGAAGCTGGAGAAGCCTACTCGCTCTGTATGATTCACGCCGGCACAGAGGAAGGTCGCGTCGACTTACACCGATTTAGCATGTCGAGCTGGAGTAAACGATGAAGCCACTTTGGCGAGATCTCCCTGCAGCCCGATTACGACCAGGACATCATTGGCGCGAAGTATGAGGGCATCGTCTGGCGGTACGAGCAATGGTCCACGAAGGATCGTGACGAGACGAAGCGATACAGGTAGCGCCATCTCA
>JANYAJ010000513.1 GCA_025361385.1 Nitrospira sp. | reverse complement strand
GTCGCGCAACATTCGGGCTCCGGCAAACGGAGAGGCCAGATGCAGCTCGTCGATCCGGCGCATCAGGGTTAGACCCGCTGCCGATACTGGCGTCGGCTGGTAGTACGCGGTCGACCGCGACAGCGCCAGAAGCTGGCATTGTCGCACCACAGGCAGGGCGTGGGTTCGGGTGATCATCGCGTTGCGCTCAGCAAGCCCGCCTTGGTGAGCGCCCCTTCTAAAAAATCATGCTCCAGGGCCAGTTGTCCGATCTTAGCGTGGAGGGTTTTGAGATCCGGCGTCTCCGCCGTCGGTTTGGATCCGCCAAATACGTCCGCCGCCCGCGCCCACAATTGCTGCTTCCATTCGGTGATCTGGGTGGGCTGGACGCGAAAGGGCTCAGCTCATTCGGCCAGGGTCTTGTCGCCTTTGACCGCGGCCAATGCCACCTGAGCGTTGAAGGGTGCCCCGTGATTGCGTCTCGTGCTCTTCATGGCCGTGCTCCTCTGGTTCGCCACCCTCTGGTGGCTTCAGAGAAGCAAGGCTACCACTGAGCACACTGTCCGAATTTTCGGAGCCCCCTCTGACTTTTGGCGACGAAAAGACGCTATACACATCTTGCACTGCGCTGTAGGCAAACGCAGGAACAAGGGCAGTTAAGGCAGTCAGCTAAACTCAAATTTCTTGCACTAAGTGAAGATGCATTATTGTATAGCCTTGGCATCCGCATAAGAGCTGGGCAAGCAGTCGACCCTGCAAGGGACATTTTGAGGAAGTGAAAATCGTCTTATGAGTATTCAATACAGTGCCAACCATTTAGTTAGTTGCACTGGCACGGTGGAGGCCATGAAACGAAGAAAGTTAAGGGATCTCAAGGAGGGGATGTTGGTCATGATCAAGGAAGATTTAGATCCAGGCAAGGTGTTACTGATCCATTCCTTTCTATCAGGCGAAGAGTGCGCGGCGCTGATTCGGCGCAGCGAGGGTCTCATCTATGAGCCTGGTATGGTTGCCGGAGAGGTCATCGAGCACATCAGGAACAACGAGCGTGTCTTGGTCGATGACGTGACTTTGGCCTCAGACCTGTTCCACCGCGCCGAACCATTCTTGCCTGACATTGAAGGACATAACCTTGTCGGGTTCAATGAACGGTGGCGCTTTTATCGTTATGGGCCGGGGCAGACCTTTCGGCCCCATCGCGATGGGTCGTATATGCGGATGAGGACATACGAGGAGAGTCAGGTGACATTTATGATCTATCTCAATGAGGGGACAACTGGTGGGGAAACACGATTCTTCAGGGGCATGGAGGACCTAGTCCAGCAACGTCCCTACCTCTGTGTACAGCCGAGGGCAGGGATGGCACTTGCGTTTTTACATTCCCTCTGGCACGAGGGCGCGGTCGTACATAGCGGACAGAAGTATGTACTGCGCACCGATGTCATGTATAAAACAGAGTAGGCTGGAGTAGGGTAGTCAACACGCTTTTCTAAACGGATGCGTCCCAGATGTGGCAGATCAGAATCATTGGGATGGCTGCTCACAATGTTTCGATCTTAGTAGGATTTCACAGGCATATGACGGAGTATTCCATTGGCGTGGCTCACTTCTCCAGTCGCATGATTCGGAAGCGGCGGCACGAAGAACAGCCCTAGTTGTTCAAAGGTATATGAGTGACGTCTTGTCGGACATGAAGGCGGTCGAGGACCGAAGCAAGCTGTGATCGATGATTTGCTGACGTGCGAATCTTTTGATCGCGAAAAGAAGTATGCAGCCGATGGGAAAGACCGTGGAATATCAGGGATACACCATTCAGTCGAGTCCGGAATACGACGCAAACTGGACCAAATGGCGGCTGCGGATCTTCATCTCCGTGGAAGATCACCATGGTCTCCGGTCACGCCAATTCTCATCTGAGGTGCTGCATAGGACCGAGCAGGAGGCCGAAGTCAAGGGGATTACCTTTGGCCAGCGCCTCATTAACGGGGAGCTGGAAGGCCGGTCCATCGGGAATATAAAGACGACGGATCGCCGAGTGATGCCGCGCGTTCGTGTGCAATTCCAGACCATGTTTTCGGATTCTACCCAGCTGGAAGGAATCGGCATCATGTTCGATGTGTCGATGGGGGCGCAATGTTGCCGTAAATATCCGACAGTCCATAGTACCCTATGGACATGCAGACACTTACCCAAATCACGCTGGCCTATGAGCTCGCCACGCAAGGCCTGAGTCATACGACGATTGCAACGCATCTGGGCCGACATCGAG
>JANYAJ010000512.1 GCA_025361385.1 Nitrospira sp. | reverse complement strand
CGGAGGCCGACTTGAATAAGACAGTCAATCTAGTTGAAAATGAAGTCGAAGTTGCCTATCGCAACTTGTTGCAGAGTCGGCGATTGGTCGAAGCCTATGTTGGTGGAGTGCTGGAAGATGCCCGCGCAACCTTTACGATTGTTGAACGGGCCTATGAACGAGGCGGGGCGACTATTCTCGATTTACTCGACGCTGCTCGTACGTCGCGGACGATTCAGCAGAACTATATCGAGGCGCTGTTTAATTATCAGCACCAGCTGTTCCAGTTAGAAAGCGCCGTGGGGCAGGAGATCGTGTCGTGAGAACCCAGGTTACAGCTGAGGCAATGGTTGCGCGTATGAAGGAGTCTCTCAGGTTTCTGTCAGCACGATCGGTTTCGACCGTCGCCGTCACCTGTCTCTTTCTTGTTGCCTGTGGGCGAGGAGAGCAACCGGCAGTCTCCAATGCCGCAAGTGCTCCTCCTCCGAAAGCCGGTTCAGTTCAGGAGTCGCATCCGCGAGTGGAAACGGCTCTCGTTGAAGTCGGGTCGGGGGCCCATGACTTGACCTTGTCCGGGAAGGTCGCCTATGGGGAAGATCGCTACTCCAGAATTTCCTCTCCACTTCAAGGGCGCGTCCTCGAAGTAAGGGCGCACTTGGGCGAGCGTGTGCAGGCAGGAAGCGTGCTGTTAGTGTTGGATAGCCAGGAAATTGCTCAGGCCTATTCGGAATACGTCAAGGAAGATTCCGATCTTCAATATGCGACCCGTGCCCGTGATTTGGCCAAGGACCTGTATGAGAATAAAGCTCTGCCATTAAAGGATCTTAAACAAGCCGAGAACGAACTGACCAAGGCCCGCGCAGAGTTTCGCCGCGCAAAAGAGCGGTTGTTGTCGTTGCGTGTGCCGGCTCAGGAATTAGAGAAACCGCTCGACCGGCAGAAAATCACGTCGCGATTCGATATGAAGAGTCCCTTGACCGGGATTGTCGTGGAGCGGAACGTGACGCCTGGACAGTCGATCGGGGGCGATTCAGGTCAAGTGGTATTTACGGTGGCCGACCTCGATATGCTGCAGGTGGTGGCGGATGTGTATGAACGGGATCTGGCTCTGGTCAGAGAAGGACAGTTTGCGACGGTGAGCGTGGAAGCGTACCCTGACGTGAGTTTTCCTGCGACCGTGGCCACCATTGGCGACGTGGTCGATACGACCTCGAGGACCATTAAGCTCCGCGCCTGGGTCAACAATAAGGACCATCGGCTGAAGCCTGAAATGTTCGCGCGCCTCCATATCCAGGTCGGAGAAGCGACACCGCTATTGATGATTCCACGCGAAGCGGTATTGGAAGTGGACGGAAAGCAGTTTGTGTACGTGCTCGAAGGTCCCGAGCAGTATGTCAAACGGGAAGTCAAGGTCAGCACGATTTCACCGGATCATGTGCGGGTCTTGGAAGGCCTGACCTCTGGCCAGCGTATTGTGATTAAAGGCGCCGTGTTGATCAAGGGACAGGAAGTCAAAGGGTAGTGCCTCACCAGTCCGTTCTCCTCCTTCGAATTGGAATCTAATCGCACCCCATGATAGCCAGAATTGTTGAACTCTCGTTGGTCCAGCGCGTCATGGTCTGCGTCCTGGGCTTTCTTCTTTTCTTCGGCGGACTCTACGCCTTTCACGTGCTCGATATCGTCGCCTATCCGGATCCCTCGCCCCCGATGGTCGAGCTGATCACCCAGTATCCCGGGTGGTCGGCCGAAGAGATCGAGCGCCAAATTTCGATTCCTATTGAAGTCGCCCTCAATGGCATGCCGGGGCTCACGGACATTCGCTCCCTCTCGATCTTTGGGTTGAGCGACATCAAGATCTATTTCGATTTCGATACGGAGATCTTTCACGACCGTCAGGAAGTCTTGAACAGGCTGGGCTCGGTGCAATTGCCTTCCGGAGCCGCGCCGTCGCTCTCGCCCTGGTGGGCGATTGCCGAAATCTATCGGTACGAACTCACGGGGACCGGTGAGACCACACTCACTGACTTGAAAACGATTCAGGATTGGCAAGTTCGTCGGGAGTTCCGGCGGATTCCCGGCGTCATCGACGTGACCGCATTTGGGGGAACGACCAAGGAGTATCACGTCGATATCGATCCGGGACGGTTGATCAGCTATGGCGTCAGCCTCTCGCAGGTCATGTCGGCCTTGACCAATAGTAATGCGAATGTCGGCGGTAATTATCTGACCATCGGCGCGCAGAACTACAATATCCGCGGACTGGGTCTTATTAACGGACTCGCGGATATTGAAAACGTCATGGTGGCCGAAAAAGACGGGACACCGATTTTCGTCAAGACGCTCGGGAAGGTCGAGGTGGGGCCGCGGATTCGATTAGGCAAGGTCGGCATCGACGATCGCGACGACGTGGTTGAAGGCGTCATTCTGCTTCAGCGAGGGTATAAGGCGCTCAATGTGCTGGAGAAGGTCCGGGGGAAGGTTGAGGACCTGAATACCTGGAAGTTGCCGGCCAACGTCAAGATCAAAACCTTCTATGATCGCACGGCCCTAATCCACACGACGGTGGAGACGGTCACGGACATTCTCATCAGCGGCATGGTGTTGGTTTTTATCATCCTCTTCGTGTTCCTGGGGCATTTGCGTGCCGCTCTCATCGTGGCCCTGACGATCCCGCTGTCCTTGTTGTTTACCTTCGGCATGATGGTGTCCATCGGTCAGTCGGCGAATTTGATCTCGCTCGGATCTATCGATTTCGGCATCATCGTGGATGCCACGCTGATTATGGTGGAGAG
>JANYAJ010000501.1 GCA_025361385.1 Nitrospira sp. | reverse complement strand
CCTTGGAGGGGAGAGGGTAAGGTGAGTGGCGTTAGACCAGTTTGTGATTCGTGAACGTGAGGCTTTTTACGACGACCGCCCCGTTTTCATAGGTAATGATGCGGCGGGTGGCCGGCAGATCCGATGATCCGACACGCACGTGGCTATCGGTGAAGCTTTCCACGTTGTTCAGTTTTCCGTCGGTCGGGGAGTAGTAGTAGCCGCAATACTTCGTCGTGAGGTTCTTCTGATCCTGGGTGAGGGAGCTTTCTTCGACATTGATCGTGAAGGCGAAGGGGGTCATGCCCGGGTGCGCCATCTTGCGATTGATCTGTGTGATGCGATTATCTTTGAGACGGTAGAAGGAGTTCGAGCCGTGAATGTTCAACTTCGTGCCGAAGGGATGTCCATCTTCTTCCATCATTAAGGAGTATTTGCCGTCCGACTCTTCGAAGCTTCTCGGGCCACGGTGCACAGCGATCGAGCCGAGCTGCTCCTGTGCCCACTTCTGGATCTCGGGATCTCCCAGTTGGACCGAGACTTCACGCGGGCCTTTCACCATGACCGGTCCATTGGTCTCTTTCCCGTTCACGTTGACGGTCAAATCGGCGGTGAATCCCTTGAAGTCCTTGGGCCAGCGTGCGGTCTTCTCGAAGGCTTGCCGAAGCATTTCGCGGGCTTTTGGATCGTCGGCGACCGGGGTTTCTTCTTGTTTTAGCTTCTGCTGTTCCATGGCGAAGATCTCCTTGTTGGGTCGAATAGGCAGGATGCTGAAAACGTCCGCCAGCAGGGAAGCGCTGAACGGTGAGTGATGAGCGATGGATAACGAGCAATTCTCACTTCAGCGTTCCGCGCTCATCGCTCACAGTTTGGTTGTGCATTCGCTGCGGCCTTGCTGACGGCCATTTTGAGCATCCTGCTTAGATTAGACGGGCATTATACGCATGGGGCGAAAGCTGCCACAAGCGCTCTTCGGTGCAAGCGGTGGCTGTTGCAATAGTTTGTTTGGTTTATCTCGTTTGTTTGGTTGAACCAGACTAACCAGAGAAACCAGATGAACGAGACAGACCGGGCTGGTCTCGCCAGTCTCGCTCAGTGTTCCCACTTAGGCGCTAGAAGAAATTGAGCATTTCGGGTATACTCGCGCCGCGCGGGGGCTATCTCTCCACGTAGAATGAAAGGATGGACATGGAACGACGGGCTGCTTCCCATACCGAAGAAGAAGAGATGAACCATCGCCGTAAATTGCTGAACGCGGCGAAGAAGGGCGATCAGAAGGCCATTGGCAAGCTCTTAGAGCTCTACCAAGTGCGTATCCATAGCGGCGATATGGTGACGAAGCTGAATAAAACCTCTGCCACACATAAGCTTCAAGCTCAGCTTGCTGAAGGCAAGCCTGTGAAGGGTGGCGGCGGGAGCCATGGTAAGAAGACTGCGCCGACAAAGCCCGCTCCAGCAAAGGCCGCACCGGCGAAAGTTGCTGCGCGGCCTGCTGTCTCGAAGGTCAAGCCAACGCCAAAGGCGCAATCGGTCAAGGCCGCACAACCGAAACGCAAGAAATAGCCGACGGGCGATTATTGCACTGCCACTCGTAGTCCACCGCCCGCCAGCTTTGCTGCGATCTCTTCCGCTTGTGTCAGCCCCCCGGCAAACACGATGGCTTCTCCATCATGATCGATTTTCCATGCCAGCTCGAAGGCTTTTGAGCTGGTCATGCCCGGAATGTATTGGCAGAAGAGCCCAACCACTTGCTCGTAGGTGTGACATTCGCAATTGAATACGATCACGCGCGCGTCGAGTCCGCTACCGGTGCCGGTACTGGTAGTCTCGATCGGGACGGGAGGTGCAAAGGGGGTTTTTATGCCGGCCATTGGGGCGAATAGTAGCAGAGTTCGGAGCAACTTTTAACCTGGATTATTCAGTCGGGCCGACGAGAAGTGTTCGAGGCCTAGCTCGCTGGTGCGTTTTCCCGTACGGCTGACAGAGTAGGTCTGTACGAAAAATCTGGTTAATAGCCGGCTCGCGTGAGCAGGTGGTTGGTTCTCACCCAGTTCTCTCGGGCACAGGATTGCGCATAGAGTGTGAAATGCGCAGGGGAATCTGTGGCTGGTTGGAGTTGATGTCCCAATGCGAGCATTTGCGTATAGACGAGTGAGGCGGATGTCTTGACGAGGGCGAGCCCATATTCAAAAAGATATCCCTCTTCAAGAGTCACGGTTCTCTTCGAAAGTGTCCTTACGCGCGCGAGGTCGAATGGTTCCTCTCTGAACGAATCGTCCATGAGATGGAGGAGCGCGGCAGGGCCAGGCACGAGGCTCTCGCCGATGCGAACTGCATGGGAGGGTTCGAAGAGTCCCCGTTGGAGGCGGCGGTCCTGGCACAGGGCTGCGTGAAATTGTGCGCGCCAGACGGGGTCGCGGAGATCTCGGTCGATGGCCTCTGCCACCAGTGAGGAGAGCGGTCCACTCACGTCATACCCTTGCACGAGGCGCCCCGACTCGATGAGCTCTGGAAAGCTCATGCCCATCCGGTCTTGAAAGGCCATGACGCCAGACATGGGCGTCAATTGCATCGCCATGAAGTCGCGAAAATGAACGGTAGCAAAGCGAGTCAGGAGCCTGGTCAGGGTCTCCGGATGGCAGAGGTGGAAGGGGTAGAACAACGCATGGGGTGGTTGCCGGTGATTCATCGACAAAGTCTCACAGTCATGTTAATTTTCGCGCGTGAAATATCTCTTCACGTCGTGGCTTGATTGTCTGCTCATCTTCGTCCCGGTGACGATCGCACTTGAGGTGCTTCGAGCCGACCCGCTGCTGGTCTTCATCTCGGCCTGTCTTGCCATTATTCCGCTCGCCGGCCTGCTCGGGCGAGCCACCGAACATTTAACGACTCATGTCGGTGCCGGGATTGGCGCGCTCCTCAATGCGTCGCTGGGCAATGCGGCAGAATTGATTATCGCACTGGTGGCTCTGCGCGAAGGCCTTCACGATGTCGTCAAGGCATCGCTGACCGGCTCAATTCTGGGAAACATCTTACTCGTTCTTGGCGTCTCGATGTTTGCCGGTGGCATGAAGTATGAGCGGCAGAAGTTTAACCAAACTGCTGCCGGAACGGGGGCCAGTCTTCTACTCTTAGCCGCTGTCGGCCTCATCATTCCTGCGCTCTTCCATTTCACCGCTGCCGACCGTGGTGTGGCGATCGAACGGGAGCTCAGTCTTACCATTGCCATGGTCTTGTTTGCGATTTATATCGCCAGCCTCCTGTTCTCCTTGAAGACCCATCGCCATCTGTTTGCCGGGGAGGAGCATGATGCCTCAGACCTTGGAGAGCAGCCTTGGACCAAACAGGCCTCGATCGCCGTGCTTGCCGTTGCGACCTGTCTGGTGGCCTTGATGAGCGAGATGCTGGTGGGGGCCTTGGAACCTGCTGCGCACAAACTCGGGCTTACGCAGGTGTTTGTCGGCGTCATTCTTGTGGCCTTGGTGGGCAATGCGGCTGAGCATTCCACTGCGGTGATGGTGGCGCTGAAAAATAAGATGGATCTAGCTTATGGGATTGCGGTGGGCTCCAGCCTGCAGATTGCGTTGCTCGTGGCGCCACTGCTTGTGTTTGCCAGTTACTTCTTCGGGACGCCGCTGGATCTGATTTTTACGCCCTTCGAAGTCGCTTCCGTGACCATCTCGGTCCTCATCGTCGGATTTGTCGCGATGGACGGGGAATCGCACTGGATGGAAGGGGTGATGCTGGTTGGAGTCTATGTGATGCTTTCGATCGCCTTTTTCTTCCTGCCGGCCTAGCAGGATGCTGAAAAAGCCCGGCAGCTTCGTTCTCGCCTCGAAAGCATCCTCAACGTAGCCCCGAGGGCTACGTTGAGGATGCTTCCATCGGCTGCGGCCTTGCTGACGGCCTTTTTGAGCATCCTGCGAGATCAATCAGACAGACGAGATAGCCGGATGTACCAGAACCGTCTCAGACTTTGTCCATGTCGATGACTTCGGTGGCTTCCCACAGATTTTTCAGCTCCGCATCCGCCAGATCTTTGACTCGATCCTCTTCCGTCTCTTGGCCGAACTGAACTGCTTGAATCGGGGGGGCGCTCTCCTTCACGGCTGGAGCGGCAACTGCTTCCATCGGCAAGGGCTGTCG
>JANYAJ010000453.1 GCA_025361385.1 Nitrospira sp. | reverse complement strand
AATGGGGGCGCCGCATTTTCTGTCCAGGAAGGTCGCGAGGAGTCGCTGGTTGTGCTGCAGGAAGTCGAGCGGGCACCGTCTGTCGATGTCGAAACGATTGCCATTGCCATCCGTCAAGCCGTGCTGGCGGCGCACGAGGTGGCGGTTTCCTCGGTGGTGTTGGTTCGCAGCGGCGGATTGCCTAAGACGACTAGTGGCAAGATTCAACGAAAGGTTTCGAAAGAGGCCTTTCTCAACGGAATGTTGCCGACAGTACGGATCAGTTCCTCTGGGACTCAGGTCAGTGATGCCAGGGCAGTGGAGGGGGAATTGATCGAGGAGAAGGGCGGTGCGTCGACATCTGATGTGAACTCGATAGGGGCGTATGTACAGCGTGTGATCGCCGCGCAGCTTGATGTCGACGCCCAGCGAATTGCAATGGCACAGCCAATTGGGACGCTCGGCATCGACTCGCTCAAGGCCGGAGTCTTGAAAAATCGTCTAGAGGAAGAGTTCGGAGTCGAGCTGTCCTTTCATCAATTGCTCATCGACTGGAGTATTCAGGATGTTGCGCGGCACCTCTTGGCTTATCGAGGTCAGAGGTGGTCGAGCAAGGAGGCGAAGGCTGTCGATGTGCCGTTCCTTGCCCATGTCTCAGCCGAGTCTCCAACCTTTCCGTTATCTTCTTCACAGCAGCGTGTGTGGTTTGCTGAACGGTTGAGTCCCGATTCCCCCGTCAACAATATTCCTGTGGCGGTGCGGTTGCGCGGCGACCTCAACGTTCCGGCGTTAGGCGCGAGTCTTCGGACGCTTGTCCGCCGTCATGACATCTTGCAGGTAACGATCGACGAGCAGGCAGGGGTCCCTTTTCAGAAGGTGTCGGGTGGCTGGGATCTGCCCCTCACGCTGCGCGAGCTTCGCGGGGGCGATGCACAGACACGTGAGTCCGAGCTGCGTCGTCTGATTAAGCAGGAAGCCGCAAGTCGCTTCGATCTTCTTCACGGTCCGTTGATGCGGATGTTGTTACTGCGCGTGGACGAGCATGAGCATGTGTTGATTGCCACGTTCCATCATCTGATCATGGATGGATGGTCCGTTCGCCTGTTATGCGAGGAGCTGAATATAGCATACCGGGATGCCTGTTCCGGTGAGCAGACGTTATGGCCGAGTCCTGTGGTGCCGTATCGGGACTATGTCGCCTGGGAGCAAACGGGACTTGACGAGCGACGGCGCGATACGCAGCGGCTCTATTGGGAACAGCAGCTGAGGGATCTACCGGTTCCGTGTGAAGTGCCCATCGATTTCCCCCGATCGATAGAGGTACGACAAGGTTGCCGGACCGTGGCCCTCGATTTCTCGACCGCGGAGACCGAAGCATTCGACCGCTTCTGTCTGCAGATGGGGATCACCCCATTTATGGCTACCGTGGCGGGATTCGCAGCATTGCTCTTTCGCTATACCGGAGAGACGGATCTTGTCGTCGGAGCCCCGGTGAGTAATCGAGCGGTACGGATGGTCGAGCAGGTTCTCGGCTGTATGGTGAACACCGTCGCGCTCCGGCTCGATCTTTCTCAGGATCCGACGGTGCGCGCCTTGATTGCTCGGGTGCGACAAGTTGTGGCCTCGGCGACGGATCATCAGGACCTTCCGTTCGAAGAGGTGCTCCGGACAGTCTATCCCGACCGTGATGAAATACGCGCTCCGCTCTTTCGGCTGATGGTGGCCTGGGAGGAGGATGCGGTGGCCGCGCTTGACTTAGGCGGTATCAGCGCCGAGCGCGTTCAGATCGAACGCGTAGCCACTCCCTTCGATGCGACGGTGTTCTCCCGACGGCATCGGGGCCACATCGAGCTGGCAATCGAGTACAACAGCGCACTCTTCGAGGACGCGACGATGACGCAGATCCTGGGTCATTTACAGTCGTTGCTGGCCACGATGGCCGTGTCTCCTGATGTGCCGTTGTCTGAACTCCCATTGCTCACGGAACTCGAACGTCAGGTCGTTCTCGTGGATTGGAATCGCACTGGCGCGGACTATCCAAGCGAGGTCAGCATCCATGACCTTATCGAGAGGCAGGCGGCCCATGCGCCGGATGCATTGGCGGTGGTCTCGGCTAGCGGCTCGCTCACCTATCGGCAGCTGTCGGAGCAATCGAATCATGTCGCGCAGGACCTCCGGCGGCAGGGGGTTCAGCCAGGAAGTCTTGTTGGGTTGCTCCTTGAGCGGTCGCTCGAGATGGTGGTAGGCATGCTCGGAATTCTCAAGGCCGGCGCAGCCTACGTGCCGCTCGACCCTGATTACGCTGAAGAGCGACTGGCGTTTATGGTGCTGGACAGCCAACTCACCACGGTTGTCACCAACAGTCGATTACGCAGTCGGCTACGATCAGCCCAGCCCTCGATGGTGTGTCTGGACGCCGACCAGACTGTGATTGAGGTGAGTGGCGGGGAGAGCGCCCTGCTGCATGTTGCTGCCGACGCTCTCGCGTATGTGATCTATACCTCGGGGTCCACCGGGAGACCCAAGGGTACGATGATCGCACACCGATCGCTGGTGAACTTTGCTCTCGCCTTCGCGGCTGAGTGCCGTATGTCTCACAGTGATCGTGTGTTGCACATGGCCACCATCAGCTTTGACGCTGCTGTACTCGAAATTTTCCCGTGCCTGGTTACAGGTGCGACCTTGGTGCTTCGAGTGGGTGCCCCTCCAGGGACTCCTGTCGAGTTCATGCAGCTCTGTGCACAGGATCGGGTCACAGCGGTCTTCTTGCCCACCGCGTACTGGCATCATCTTGTGCAGGAGTGGCCGGCCGATCATGTGATGATCCCGGCCTCGCTGCAGAGAATGATTATCGGGGGGGAGAAAGCGTTATGGCCCGTCTGCGCGCATTGGTTCGCCTTAGCAGGAACGCGGATTCGATTGTTCAATGCCTACGGTCCGACGGAAACGACGGTGGCGGCGACGATGGTGAATCTCTCCGCCCTCTGGGAAGACCAGACGCTCGGTTCAGAGGTGCCTATCGGTCGTCCCTTACGAAACATACGGGTGTATGTGTTGGATCGCCAGCGGAATCCTGTTCCCGTTGGAGCCATCGGCGAGCTCTACATTGCCGGTGCTGGGGTCGGCCAGGGGTACCTGCACCAACCAGACCTGACCGCAGCATCGTTCATGGCCGATCCCTTTGTTCCGGGTGATCGCATGTACAAGACCGGCGACCTGGGGAGGTTCCGCCGCGACGGCCAGCTTCTCTGTCTGGGCCGCGTCGATGAGCAGGTGAAGTTGAGGGGATTCCGCATCGAGCCCGGTGAGATCGAGGCGGCCCTTATGGCGATTCCAGGGGTTCTGGCCGCGGCGGTGGTGTTGCGCGAGATTCCCTTACGTGGCCCGGCGCTTGTGGCCTATGTGACCACTGATGTGAATGCAGATTTGTCTGAGCGGGAAATCCTGAGCGGGCTGAGAAGAAGCTTGCCGCACTATATGGTGCCGGCTGCTTGTGTTGTGCTTGCCTCACTGCCCTATGGCACAAGCGGAAAAGTCGATCGGCGGCGGTTGCCTATTCCGGCTCTCGTCTCTATTGATCAGGCGGTCGCCCGCGTGGCTCCGCGCGATCACATTGAACTCAGCCTTATGGAAATTTGGGCGGATGTGCTCGGTGCACGTCCCGCCAGTGTTCATGACAACTTTTTTGACTTGAGTGGACATTCCTTGCTTGCCACGCAGGTCATTTCGCGCATAAAGGAGATGTTTCTCGTCGAGTTTCCACTCAGGACCATCTTTGACTCCCCGACCGTTGCGCAACTGGCCGAACACCTCCGAGTTGAGCAGCAACGAGGAGTTGAACGTGCAGCGCTGCCACCAATTGTTGTCGTGTCCCGTACTGAACCGCTCCCGCTGTCATATTCTCAGCAACGGATGTGGGTCATGTATCAACTCGCCCCTGAAGGGACTGCGTATAACATGCCGTTTGCCTCGCGGCAGACCGGTCCCTTGAATAAGCAGTGGTTGCGTCAGACCATTGGGTCCGTCACTCGGCGGCATGAAGCGTTCCGCACGACGTTTCGCATGACTGAAAACGGACCGGTTCAGATTGTGGCGGAGTGGCAGCCTCCGCATTGGGTTGAGATAAACCTGCGAGGCCTGCCTCGGGAGCAACGGTTAGACGAGGCCGTTCGGCTTATTGAGAAAGAGGCCCGGACTCCGTTCGATCTAGAACAGGGGCCTGTCGCTCGGTTCCTTTTGATTCAACTCGATGTGGAAGACCATATTCTCGTAATGAGCCTACACCACATCATCGGGGATCAGTGGTCATTCGG
>JANYAJ010000449.1 GCA_025361385.1 Nitrospira sp. | reverse complement strand
CCACGCGCGATAGCGAATGAAGGCCGCGAAGAATCCGGCAAATCCATAGGTCTCGTGCGGACCGGTGGACTCCAGGTGCCGGCGAAACGGCTCGGAGCGCACATCGATGCAATAGACGGATTGCGAATAGGGCCGGTTCGTGCCCGGCTGATCCGCCGGCAGGGTTCGCTGCTGTGCCGGTGTCCGCAACTGGGCGAGCAGACGCTGCTGGTAGGCGTTTTCCAAGGCCTTGAGCCAGACCGGGCCATGGTCAGATTCGGGAAAGGCCTCCATCCAATCGAAGAGTTGTTTCAGCGTGGTGTGCGGCGTCTCGGCCAATATTGCCGGATCCAGTTCCAAGGACCGAGCTAACGCCACGAGCTGCTTCGCGGCCCCGCGGCGTGCGGCAATTTCCTGCCGTGGGACCACGTCCGTTTCGTAGCGCTCGATCACGCGGCCCCACCCGTTTCCCTTGTGGTGTCGGAGCCGATCGACTTCTTCGGCATACAATGCCGGCAAGCGCCCGGCGACCCGCTGTCTCCTCAAATAGTATTCGTCGGGGTGCTCGCGCATATAGGCGACAACGGCGTCGTAGCGCCCTTCGATGCCGAGCTCTTCGCGGCAGGTTTTCTGAACCAGCTCGCTGGCGTACCAGAGGCGGATTGCGAGAAATTTCACGAGACCGACCGGATAGGCCTTCTGCCAGGGATAATCCCGTTCTTCTGCGCGCCACTTGATGAAGCCGGCCCAGCCGGGCAGCGCGGTCAATTGCAGCGACAAGTAATCCTGGCGCAAGTCCGAAGGAATGCCGAGCGCGTCCAGGCTCTGGAGCAACGCATCCTCTGGATAGTCGGGCAAGCGGGAGATTTTTCTTTTGCTGTCGGGGATCCCGACGGGAGACCATTCCTGTGCCGCCAGGTCCTTCCAGGCATGGTACAGCCCCTTCTCCCGTCCCGGCATAGGCCAGGTTGCATGGCCTTCGTCCAGGAAGGCCTCGCACCATTTAATGAGTTCGTGGTTGATCTGCTGGACGATCTGCGTCCCGAAGGTGTCGTCGCACCAATGTGACAACGTGAGCCATTGGCCCAGTGCCGACTGGTCGCCTTCCACGATGAGCTGAATTCGCTTGCGGAGATCGGGGAACGCCCATTCGGTAGACAGACTGGCTGCGACGACGTCGACGACGTCTTTTGCGGGGTCGTGCAGTTGATCATCGAGGGGCTCGGCCACCGGCGCGCAAAGGCCCTCTGTGAGGCAGACCCGGAGGACGTCGCCGTGGGTGATCCGGCGCGAGCCGATCGTGACCGACTGATCTTGGATGAGCGGCTGCAAGGCGGCGTCGAGATGGGCCGCCTCTATCCGGCCCGTTTTCAGATACTCGCGGTAGAGCGTGCCGGGGAGATAACTATGCCCACCCATGAATTGTTTGCCGCGCCGGGCGGTCTCTTCAAACGGGAGATATTCGAGGCTGTGGAGCGGATTGTGGTGGACGAAGGTCCGCATCGGCCAGTATTGCGCAATCACTTCGCCGGCGAGTTGGACCACGCCGCGCAGCGCCATCCGTTTGGACTCAATGTCGATCGACGGGTTTATCTGTTCCATGCGAACGATCCTGAGTTAGCGCGGGCCGGAGGAGTTGTCCGGTCCGGTCCGAAGAGACTGATCGGTATCACGCCAAGCGCGAGCAGGGTCAAGACGAGAATGATCAGGGACACCAGTTCTGTTTGGAGTAAATCGGCATGCCGCAAATCTGTCCGCCGTGCCCCGAACAGCAGACCCTGCACGAGGGCTAGGATATACCAGGATGCCGCGAGCCAGGCACAGACCAGCACAATGATGCCTGCCGAAAGAACGGCGGTCGACGACAGCAGCAGACCCATGAAGCCCGCGAAGACGCCGAACGGCGGCAGACCCATGGCGGCCAGAGCCAGCAGAGAGAGGAGCACGGCATACTGGGGCATGGTGGAGGCCAATCCACTGATGGCTTGCGGGTCCACGTCGTCTCCATACCGCGTGCGGATAATTTGCCAGGCTACCAGGAGCCCGCACATCACGAGACCGACGGCGCCGACGAAGAGCGCGGCGCGTGGCGTGACCGATCGTGTGGTCACCACACACCACCAGAGCATCGAAAAGAACGACAGGCTGCTGTAGGCCAGCAGGAGGCGAACGCGCGACTGTGCCAGCGCTTTGATCGCGCCATAGGCGGTGCCGGCCAGGGCGAGGATGCTCATGACCCACACGACGGAATCCGGCAAGGTTGCCGCGAGCGGGGCTAGGCTATGCAGGCCAAGCGCCGGAAAGAGCAGCACCATGAACGACGGCAAATTTCCGGGTAACCGGGTCAGCGCAGTGAGATGTCCATCGTGAAAGGGCACGACGGGCAACAGAATCGTACAGGCCAGCAACGCCGCCATGGAAGACAGCGGCGGGGCGGCGACCAGCGTCAGCAACAGGCAGAGGGCCCCGAGCGTATAGGCTCCGAGGCCCCACCAGGAGATGGGCCAGAGGGGCGTGTGATGTCGATAGAGCAACACAATGACGAAGCCATGGATGGCCATCAGGAACAGTGTGCCGACGACGGGCTGACTGGTCAGGGCGCCGAGTCCCAGGCTCAGAAATATCAGGGTCAGGACCCAGGATGCGCGATGGTCCCGGTGATGCGGTTGGCCCAGGAGCGACATCCCGGCGGCGAGTGGTAGCAAAAAAAGAAAGAGCAGGCCTTCGGGCGGGGTCGTCAGATATCCGGCGAATCCCACGAGGGAAGCCAGGGTGACGGCGCAGACTCCGACTGACCAGGTCATGAGCCGGTGGGGATGTGTCCAGAGCGCCGGGGTCAATGCCGCGCCCAGCAGGGGAATGCCCGTCACGATCCAAGGGATGAGGGTCGCGTCGATCATCGCGACCACCCGCGTTCGCGTTTGTCGAAGCGGTGGACGATGCGCATGACCGTCCGTCCAAGCAGTTGATAGAGTTCGTCGGCGTACAAGCGGTTCATGAACAGGACATACAATCCATTTCGCGCACCCTCGATCCAGCGTGAGACCCACTTGGGCATCCAGATCGTCCGGCCGTGAGCCTGCATGTAGAGATAGCACCAGCTGAGGACGGTCATGATCGTGGCTATGAGGACGATGCTGTCGAAGAGCCAGTTGGGAAGATCCGCGGCTTGGAAGTACGAGGCCACCTCTACGGGATTGGGATAGAGGAAAGCCGTGAACGATTCGACGGCGAACAAGTAGACGAAGACGACGAAGAGCAACGTGAGGAGCATCGCAGACGACACTTTCCAGGAGGCGATCGCGCGCAGGCGCGTGAGTGTCAAAATGGCCTGTGACGAGGTCAGCCAGATAAAGAAGAGAAAGATGACCGTTCCCTGCGATTCGAGCAGCGGGATGCGCAGGACCCCATGAGTGACCAGCAAAATGACTAGGGGAATCACGAGTGTCGTCACGAATCCGGTCGACCAGGCGAGCGGGGAGAAATTTTCTTCCTCGTCCTGCCGATCCATATGGGGCACATGCGGGTCCTGCCGGGCTTTATGAATGACGTTCCCGCAATTTAAAAAGACTGTCGCTTTGAAGAGCCCGTGGGCGACGAGATGGAATACCGCCAGCGAGAAGGCGCCCAACCCGCACTCCATGATCATGTAGCCCATTTGGCCGATGGTCGAGAAGCCGAGCGTTTTCTTGATGTCGTTCTGCGCCAACATCATGGTGGCGCCCAGCACCGCGGTCAGGGTTCCCACGACGAATGCCACATGCAACGTCGTCGAGCTAAGGCCGAAGAGCGGCGCGAGCCGGTTGATCAGGAAGCCGCCCGCATTGATGATCCCGGCGTGGAGCAAGGCATGTACGGGCGTGGGCGCATAGAGCGACCGGGGCAGCCAGAAATGGAGCGGAAACTGTGCGGATTTTCCCATGGCTCCAACGAAGATGAGGAGGGTGACGGCCGTCGCGGCATTGATCTCTATCCCGGGCCCGAGCGAGAGCGCGACCGGCCTCTCAGTGGCCCGCGCGAAGAGTTCTTGAAATTCCAGCGTGCCGTAGACGCCATACGCAAGGACGATTCCAGCCAGAAAGGCGGCATCGGCGACGCGTAACAGCGTAAAGGTGTTGAAAGCTCCCTTGAGCGTTGCCGCATGTTCATGATTGTGTGCGAGGAGGTAGAGCAGATAGCTCAAGATTTGCCAAAAGAGAAATAGCATCATCAGATTGGCGCTGGAGACCATGCAGATCAGCACAAAGTCCGTGAAGCAGATCAGGGCCAGATACCGGCGCATGTGGCGATCCTGATACATGTAGCCGGTCGAGTAGACAAAGATCAGGGTGCTCACGCCCGCGATCAACGTCATCATAATGGCGCTCAGCCGATCGATGTAGAAACCGATCGGGAAAATGAGCGAGGCAACCGACCCCGGATCGTAGAATCGAATGGAAATTGGTCCCTGCACGGCGACGACATAGAGTGTCCCGATGGCGCCACAAAAAGCCGCTCCGATCGGATAGGCGGCGATCTTCGCACGGAGACCGCGCCTGTCGTCGGGACCAATCAAGACGATCAGCGCAGCCGCGAGCAATAACAATGGGATGAGAAGTACGAACGACACTGGGACTCCATGACACCGGAACGTGAGAATCTCTATTCAACCCTCGCGCTGCCCCGGCATCGGGCGGTCACAGACCGCTTCAGAGGCCCTCGCGGAGTCCATCATTAGTATGTTGTCTAGCCCATCGTCAAGCACGGAGTCGGGACGGATCCTCATCGGCGGACCTGTCGTCGTTCGAGCGCGTTCTTCCTGCGGCGCACCCCCGGGGAACCGAAGCCTTATCGTTCCGTGCGTTTGTCGAGACGGCGAGCGGTCTGTGCGATGGCTTGGCCGAATTGTCCGTAGAGCCCGTCCACGTACAGCCGGTTCATGAACAGGACGTAGAGTCGAATCCGCAGGCCTTCGACCCAGGCCGGCATCCACACGGTTCGGCCATGGGCGCGCAGATAGAGATAACACCAGCTGAGGACTGTCAGGACCGTAGCCAGGAGGACCAGGCTGTCGAAGAGCCAGTTCGGAAGATCCGCAGCTTGAAAGTATGACGCGACTTCTGCGGGATTTGGATACAGGAAGGCCGTGAACGATTCGACGGCGAACAAATAGACGAAGACGACGAATAGGAGCGTGACGAGCATGGCTGCCGATACTTCCCAGGAGGGGACCGCGCGCAGGCGCGTGAGCGTCAAGATGGCTTGTGAGGAGGTGATCCAAATAAAGAAGAGGAAGATGACCGTGCCTTGGGATTCCAACAAGGGAATGCGTAGTACGCCGTGGGTGACCAGCAGGATCAGCAGGGGAATCATCAAAGTCGTCGCGAATCCGGTCGACCAGGTGAGGGGAGAAAACGCCTGTTCCTCCTCCTTCCGATCTGCATGCGGGAAATGCGCTTCCTGTCGGGCTTTGTGGATTACGTTGCCGCTGTTCAGGAACATCGTGGCCTTGAAAAGCCCGTGGGCGATCAGGTGAAAGACTGCGAGTGAAAATGCGCCCAGGCCGCATTCCATGATCATGTAGCCCATCTGACCGACCGTCGAAAATCCTAAGGTCTTCTTGATGTCGTTTTGCGCCAGCATCATCGTGGCGCCTACGATCGCGGTCAGCGTCCCCACCACGAAAGCCACATGCAACGTCGTCGAGCTGAGGCCGAAGAGCGGCGCCAGCCGGTTGATCAGGAAGCCGCCGGCATTAATGATGCCCGCATGGAGCAAGGCCGTCGCGGGCGTCGGGGCATAGAGATAGTGGGGGAGCCAGATGTGGAACGGGAACTGCGCGGACTTACTCATCCCGCCGATGAATAAGAGGAGAGTCACCGCCGTGGCGCCGTTGATATCGAGTCCCGGCAGCGGGGAGAACGTCACAGACGACTCGGTCGCCTTGGTAAACAAGGCCGGAAACTCCAGGGTTCCGTAGAGCGCATAGGCGAGGACGATCCCGGCAAGAAACGTCACGTCGCCGACTCGAAGCAATGTGAACGTCTTGAACGCGCCTTCGAGCGTGCCCGCATGGGTATGGTTATGGGCCAGGAGGTAGAGCAGAAAACTCAGGAGTTGCCAGAACAGAAACAGCATCAGGAGGTTGGCACTGGAGACCATGCAGAGCAGGACGAAGAGCGCTAGGCCGATGAGGGTCAGGTACCGCGGTTCGTGCGGGTCCTGGTACATGTAGTCAATGGAATAGGCGTAGATGACTGTCCCGACCCCCGAGATCAGCACCATCATGACGGCGCTGAGCCGGTCGATATAGAAACCGATCGGAAAGGTGAGCGAAGCCGTCGAGGCAGGGTCGTAAAAGCGCAGGCTGACCGGTCCCTGGGTCGCGACGAGGTAGAGGGTGGCGACCGCGCCACAAAACGCCGCGCCGATCGGGAAAATGGCCAGCCGTGTCCGTGCACGACGTGACGCGTCATCGCCCACGGCGACAATTAGCGCCGTCAGGAGGGGAAGCAGCGGGATCAGCCAGGCATACACAGGTACCTCACGGGCTCAGAGAACACAAAAGCCAACCGCGCACCTCGACGAACTGTCGACGCCGCACGGTTGGCTTGTACTGCGTCCGACCCGAATCGAGCCGGTCACCCTACCGCCTCTTGTATCCAACGCGATGGTTCCGCCTATCCCAGGTTCACGCGGTGCATAGGGAACGCCATCGGACGCATGGATGCCCCTTTATCCGGTATCTGTCCCTGGGTAGTCAAGGCATCGGGTACATTGTCCACCAGAACCTAGGCTTTCGGACCCATGTATCCTGTCTTTTGGCTCAGTGAGGCGCAGGTTGGCCCTTGTGACCTCCTCCGACGCCCCTCTATACTTGGCATTTACCATCTGGGTGGAAGGGTCATACGATGAACAGAGGACTGACCAAAGGCGAAATCGAATCGGCGATTCGGAACGCCATTATTAAGTTCGAACAAGAATTTATGGGGCGTGGCCCGGAGGATGTGCGGGCGTTCGTCGTGCGGGATCTCATCGTCGTTCGTCTCAAGGGCGTCCTCACACCGGCCGAGCGACAATTGGCCAAGACCGCCGAAGGTGTGGAGATGGTCAAACGAATCCGACAGACCCTCATTGCCCAAGGACGCGATCAGCTCTTCGAACAGGTGAGCAACATCACGGGGGCTAAGGTGCTGGCCATCTTTACCGATATCAATGCCCAGATCGGCGAGAAAGTCTTCGTGTTCACGGTGGATCGGGACCTGGAAAACCTCGTCCGGTAAACATCCTCGAGGGGCGAATGGGAATCCCTCTCCGGGCGACCCTACCCCCAAACAAGCGATTCGCGCCGCTCGCTTCGACCAAGCTGCGTTTCGCCTGAACGCCTCCTATCCCTCTCAATAGGCTGCCGGTTCCGACATCGGCCGATTGGTCACCAAATCCAAAACGTGAAGCGAATCGAACCTCGCTTTAGTTTCGCCTTGAACCACCAACCCGAACCGATCGATGGCCGGCATGACATCCTCGGGGGTCGCAGCGATTTGGAATCCATCGACATAGACCGCCAGCCGGGGCCGATTGACGTGCAAAAAATTCACCCGCTGCGCTCTCAAGGAGTGCCAGGGTTTGCTCCACAAACGGACCCGTTCGCTCGAGAGCAGCGTCACCTGTTCGCCCTTCAGACGGTAAAATTTCACGATCGCCTCGACCGGGTTCAGCACGACGAAGTACAGAGCGGAATGCCCCTGAGTGCCCAAGACCAGTCCTGCTCCCTGGTCGGCGGTCTTGCCGGAAAACATCACCTGAGCCGCCACGTCGGGATACGAGAAGTTCTGTAGCTGGGTGGTGATGAAGTGAAAACATGGATCGGAGCCACAGGTTCCGGCAGGGATGAGCACATTCGGCAGGCTCGGAGCCGAGTCATCCCCGGCTATCTGCCACTCGCCGGCAGGATTGGAGCCGGTCGTCTGGGGCGTGAATTCTTCAGGGTGTTTTCCAGGGAGGTCTTTGTCGAAATCCCAGACACGAAACAGGTCCTGCTTCGGCGGTTGTGCGTGAACGAGCACGTCGACCACTTCGTCGGAGCGACGCGGGGCCGGAAGCGAGACCGCCGCTCCTTCTGCGAGCAGGGACTTCACCAGGTCGTTTCCGACGAGAAAGACCCATAGGCCTTCCGTCTTGCCGGCCTGATCGTGCCATGATTTTACGATCTGCAGCTGCTGTTCTACGGCTGCGCCATTCAGCGGCACCTGCAAGGCTTCGGCGACGAGGTGGGTATAGGCCGCCGACAGCTTGTCCGCAGCCCCCTGGGCGCGCTCCTCGGCTTCCTGTGCCTGTTGCCGCGCCTGGCTCAGCCAGGGATGGCCGTAGAGACGATTCCAGGACACCCACTGAATTTTATCCCAGGCCATCTCGTTCAAGACGCGCCCATACTCAGGCGTCGCCGGATCGAGTTCCTGGAGCAACTGCCCATGGGCGCGGAGCGCCGAGTCGGGATCGTTATTCCAGCGATAGAGTGCGCCGAGCCGGCGGCGCTGTTCCGTGCCGGCCGTTCCTTGGTGAAGAAGGATCTCGTATGCGCCGATTGCGCCGTACAATGCCGCAGCGGCAGGCTCATACTCGTTCGATACGGCTGTGAGTTCCTGCCGCCAGGTCTGCGCTTGGAGAGTCCAGAAGAGTTCAAGCGAGCGGGCGCGCATCTCGGCATGATCGGTCCGAAACCCGCTCTTGACGATTCCCTGTGCGAGGAAATCGTCATAATTCAAGTCCCCGATCACTGCGTTCACTTCGGGATTCTGCGGGGCCAGCGCGGACAATCTTGAAACCAGATGCGCCCGTGCAAGTCCGTGAGGCAGCGTTCTGACCCTATCCAGGGTTCGAGGGAGCTGATCGCCCAGGTCCTCCGAGGTCCACCATTGTGCGCTTCCGAGCACCAGCCCCCCGACGAGCAGGGGACGCTCACGATCTGACCCGGGGCGCACCCAGGGCCGACCGGGATCGGGATTCATGCCGTAGTGGGCGAACGGTATGCCCGGAGCATCGGAGAGCGCTTCGTTTAGCACCGCCCTATCCACGGGAAATCCCAGCTTTCGCAAGCCCGACACCACGATGAATCGCGCCGTCACCTCGCGGACCGGACCGAATTTTCTGGTCGTGCCCTTGGCCCACCAGGGCTCTTCCGGCCTGAGCGCGAGAGGAGCGGTGAAGGGGTCTTGGTATGAGACCGTGACGTCAACCCCGATGCCAGAAACCGTGAGGAGCGTCTCGCCGCTGAGACGCGCCAGGGGCACCGGCTGCACCACCGAAGAGGCGGCGACACGAATCAGGGGGATCGGCCCTGGCTGTGTGCGGATCACCGAGGGAGAGGCGAAGATGGCGGGCGGGTACTCTCGCCACGTCGCAGCAGCTTGATGCCGTTCGTGAAGCAGGCCGAAATTTCCCTCGAGGCTGCTCGCCCCGAAGACACCGGACTCCGTTTCTTGCCGGGCCATGTTGCGATGGGCCGTCATCGTATCGTCCCAACAGGTTTGCTGAAGGCCCGTACCCTGAAATCCCTGGGCTCGAGACAGCCCTTTCGCCCTCGTCAGACATCCCAGGTCGAGTTTCGCCCACTCAGCCACCTGCCCTTTCGCCAGGGCTTGGACATAGGTGAGGGCGATCCCTTCGGCATTCGTTCCTTTTGCCTGTAAGTCGGTTGTCGCGAAGCCGACCAGTAGACCGAAGAAGAGCGCAGGAAGATTTCTGACGATGAAAGCGGATCGTGTGTCCATAGTGTTTCCCCTCTCGATCACCGGAAAAATCGACGGTTCGGTTACCAGTACGGCGCAGCCAGTGTCATGCGGCCTCTTCCCTCAACCCACATGTCATGGCATGGCCTTCAACGCACAAAAGCCAACCGCAGGGCTCGACTTTCGTCGAGAGCAAGTGGTTGGCTTGTACTGCGCCCGGCCTCATGGAATTGCCGGTCGCCCTACGGCCTATGTATGGATATCGGCGTCCCGCACGTCTTGGAGCCATTTCGGCATAGGTGACATCGCGGCACACTGAAGTCAGGCCACATGAATAATATGCTCCGCAGCCCGGCGTCAAGCGCTACCCTTGAAATTAATTCCACCGCCGTCATGCCCTGGCCCGATAGCCCTGGACGAAGCATTTGGCAGAACAACAGGCCTATGTTTGCGCTTGTTCGAGTCGGCCCTCGCTCCTATAATCCCCCAGCAGTTTGGGCACAAGCCAAGAGATATCGGTTTGAATTAGGTGAGGACAGCACGTGGAAAATGCCATCCGCAACGCCGTTATCAAGTTCGAGCAGGAGTTCATGGGACGCGGTCCCGATGAGGTGCGCGCATTCATCGTGCGGGATCTGGTCGTGGTCCGGCTCAAGGGGGTGCTGACGCCGGCTGAACGTCAGTTGGCCAAGACCACGGACGGTATCGACATGGTGAAGCGATTGCGGCAGAATTTGATTGCGCAGGGCCGCGACAAACTATGCGAGCAAGTGAGCGAGATCACCGGCGCCAAAACGCTCGCGCTCTTTACCGACATTGACGTCCAGCTCAGTGAACGGGTCTTTGTGTTCACGCTCGACCGCGAGATCCAGAACGGAAGCCAATAGAGAGGCACCCGCACGATGGAAAAACTCGTCAGAGGATTCCTGAAGTTTCGGACCGAGGTATTCGGCAAGAAGAAAGAACTCTTCACCAGGCTTTCCGAAAACCAGGCTCCTCGAGCGCTTTTCATCACCTGCTCCGATTCGCGAGTCGACCCCACCCTCCTCACACAGACCGATCCCGGTGAGCTGTTTATTCTCAGGAACGCCGGCAACATGGTGCCGCCATACGGCTCGATGCAAGGCGGGAGCACGGCCACGATCGAATATGCGATGGCGGTCTTGAAGGTTCCCCACATCATCGTCTGTGGCCATACCGATTGTGCCGTCATGAAGGCCCTGCTGAATCCGGAAGCGGTTTCCAACCTCCCCGCGTTCAGGGAATGGGTCGGGCAGGCTGAAACGACCCGCCGCTTGATGCACGAGCACTATACCGAGCTGGAGGGCGACGATCGCCTGATCAAGACGACCCAGAAAAATGTCCGGTCCCAGCTCGACCATCTCCGCACCCACCCGTCCGTCGCCCTGCTTCTGCGCCAGAAGAAGGTGGACCTCCATGGCTGGGTCTATTCCATCTCGACCGGCGAGGTGTGGGTCTACGACTTCGACTCCGAGCAATTCGCCTCTCTGTTGGATGAGACCTATCCTCGCTTGAAAACATCGAGCTAGTCCTGCCATGCTCCACCCATGAGCAGACACCAGCTGGAAACACTGTCGTTCGACAATAGCTATGCCCGCCTGCCCGAGGCGTTCTACGCCAAGCTGAATCCCACGCCATTTTCAGAACCGCCGTACCTCATCAGTTTCAATCGGGCGGCGGCTGAGTTGATCGATCTTGATCCGGAGCAAGCGAAGCGGCCTGAATTTGCCGGCGTGTTTGGCGGGAGCATGCTGGTTCCGGGGATGGAACCGTTGGCGATGCTCTATTCCGGCCATCAATTCGGGGTCTATGTGCCGCAGCTCGGCGACGGGCGCGCCATTCTTCTGGGCGAGGTCCAGAACGAGCGAGGTGAGCGATGGGACCTGCAGCTCAAAGGCGCCGGCCCCACGCCCTTTTCACGCGACGGCGACGGGCGCGCCGTCTTACGATCCACCATCCGCGAATACCTCTGCAGCGAAGCGATGCAGGGCTTGGGGATTCCGACGACGAGAGCCCTGTGCATCGTGGGCAGCGATCATCAAGTGTATCGTGAACAGGTGGAGACCGGCGCGATCGTACTTCGTATGGCGCCTTCGCATGTGCGATTCGGTTCGTTCGAGATTCTCTACTATCGAAAGCAACATGAACAGCTCAGAGTGCTGGCCGATTACGTGATTGCGACTCACTATCCGCATCTCGTGGCGGCGACAGACAAGTATGCCCGTTTCTTTGCCGAGCTGGTGGAGCGCACGGCGAGGCTGATCGCGCAATGGCAGGCGGTCGGCTGGGCGCATGGAGTCATGAATACAGACAACATGTCGATCCTGGGTCTCACGCTCGACTATGGCCCCTTCGGCTTTCTCGACGACTACGACCCCGGTTTCATCTGTAACCATTCCGACCACAACGGCCGTTACGCCTTCAATCAACAGCCCTATATCGGGCTCTGGAATCTGAGCTGTCTGGCGCAGGCGCTCCTCCCATTAGCGGAGAAAGAAGACCTGAAGGCATCGCTCGATCGCTACACGCCTCTCTGCGAAGGGCGGTATATGGAGCTAATGCGGGCCAAGATTGGCCTTATTGAGACGAAGGAAGAGGATGCCTCGTTGATCCAGGACCTCCTGGCCCTCATGCACCTGCACCATGTTGACTACACAAACTTGTTTCGGACGTTGAGTTCGTTTCAGACCGACCCCTCATCGCTGAACGAACCCCTCCGCGACTTCTTTGTGGATCGTGCGGCCTTCGACCAGTGGGCCAGTCGGTACAAGGACCGGTTGCGCGAAGAGGGGAGTCGAGACGAGGATCGTCTGGCCCGCATGAACCGCGTTAATCCCAAATATGTGCTCCGTAATTACCTGGCCCAGACCGCCATCGAGAAAGCCCAACAGAAGGACTTTTCGGAAATCGATCGGCTGCTCGCCCTCCTACAGAATCCTTACGAGGATCAGCCAAGCATGGAGGCCTATGCCGCTGCGCCTCCCAACTGGGGCAAACACCTCTCGGTGAGTTGTAGTTCGTAAGACATTCCTGCCTTGCAGTTCACCTCATTGTCTGTTGTAGAGTGGTCTGGGCAGCCTGCTCGTCCTCTTGCTCGCGGCGCGCACGATCGCCGTTGCGGGATCGATCCGGGTCTTCTGGCGGGTGGGAGAGGGCGTTCTAACGGGCAGTTGCTGAACACAGAAGAGGGAATTCTTTATGGCAAAAGGAAGTGGAGAATCGAAAATTGCCCTGGCGGGTGTGGTCACCCTCGCGGTCGCGCTCGCCGGCGTGCTGTTGGTGAAAGACGCGTTGCACAGTTCGCGGCCGGCAGGAACGGGGTTGGATGTGAATCAGACCACCGGGGAGCAATCGGTCCGTGCGCGTCTGTGGGAAGATCCGGTGGCAGCGGTGCAGCGTGGTATGCGAGGAGTTCGGCCGCCAGCAATCGGGTTGGCCAAGTCCGCGTCCAGCCCGCCAGCTGAGTTGTCCTTCACGCAGCGTCTGAAACCTTTGCGGCAGGCGATGGCCGATCGAGTTCAGAAGGGTGAGCAGATCACGGTGCTGTTGGTGACTATGAGCGGGGATCCCTATGCGGAGAGTACGGAGTCCCGCATTCGAGATCGCTACGCGGTCGGCACCGCGTTGGGTGTGGCCTGTTATGTTCCGGAAGACGAGGGACATCTCTCGTTCATCGAGGGGAATATGCAGGGGACCGACCATGCGTTGCCGTATGAGTGGTATCGGCTCCGCAAGACCAGGGTCTGTGGCGAAGGACAGGATCGGGCCCAGAGCACCCTTGTGATCTGGATCCCCGACGACGCCCTCAGCCGGGGGTTCTTGGCCACCCTGACCTCCTTGTCGCAGGCGCTGGTGTGCCAAGAAACGAAACAGAAAAACGAATGCCTCCTGACCGACGACCGGCGCAAGCTGGTCCGTCTGAATCCGACGTTGCAGCAGGCCGTCACGTTCAAGATCGTGGGGCCTCGCAGTTCCTCCGCCTTTCGTAATCTCTTGGATGAGGCCGGAGACTTGTATGCCGAGCCCCATAAAGGGAGCGGGGTCTGGCCGAACGCAGACGGAACCATCGAGCTCTATTCGCCCTGGGCCAGTGCGATGAAAGGGCTCTTAGCCTATGGGCTGAAGAAAGAGGGGGGGAAGGGGCCCGTCTGCCAGACGTATGAAGCCTGCGAGCAGGAGTTTGTTCATCGGCTGGCGGCCGCGAATGTACGGCTCGTCTACGAGATCGGATCCGACGACCGGCTCTTC
>JANYAJ010000448.1 GCA_025361385.1 Nitrospira sp. | reverse complement strand
GATTTCTGTTCTTCACTAGAGGTTTGTAATTCCTCGATCGTGCGTTGCAACCGCTGTTTTGTGAACTCCAGTTCCCCCATGTGCCCGGACTCGGGGTGCTTCCGCGGTGCGGCTGCACGCGCCGGGGCGCCTTTCCTGGCGGGGGCCTTCTCCTCCCGCGCCTGATCGAACGTCACGAGAAGCAGGCCCTGCAGAGCCTCCGGCTCCGCGATTTTCTTGACGGTCAGGTTGACCAGGATGACGTCGCCGTGGGCCCGTACTCGCAACCCATGGCGCGCGACTTCGTCCTCCCGGCCGGCCGCCTGATGGAGCGCGGTCGCCAGATCGTGTCGTAATCCCTCCCGCGCCATCTCGACTAAATGATGTGTCGGCTGGCCCGGCGCCGGCTCGAGATAGTCGCCGGTGTGCCCGTGGATATAGACGACCTCGCCCCGGGCGTTCACGATGACGGCTGCCGGCGCGTAGCGCGAAACCAGGAGCTGCTGGATCAGCGTGGGAATGGAGAGGGGGCGCGTGGCGGGGAAGACAACCTCGGTCTCCGAGCGGGTCTCGGTGGCCGCTTTCATCAATCCGCCAGGAAACCGTTCCAGGTGAGGAAACGTGCCTGGCTCCGACGTCCGTCTGAAGAGCTTCCATTTTCGGTCGACGACGGTAAAGAGAGGTTCGAACTCGCCGATCGTTTCTGAGGAACCGAGGAACAGAATCCCGTTCGACTTCAAGGCGTAGTGGAACAGCGGCAGGACCTTCCGTTGCGCCGGGCTGTCCAGATAGATGAGGAGATTGCGGCAGGATAGGAGGTCCAGCTTCGTAAAAGGTGCATCGCTTAAGACGTTATGCGTCGCAAATACCACCAGATCACGAATCTCCTTCTTCACCCGATAACTGCCGTCTTCCTTGGTAAAGAATCGCTGCAGGCGCGCCGGCGTCAGGTCTCCGGCGATGCCGATCGGATAGAGGCCAGTCCGTGCCGTCTCAATGGCGCGGCTATCCAGGTCCGACGCAAAAATTTGCACGGTGAGCCGGAGCTTTTTCTGCGTCAGATATTCCCGGAGGAGGATGGCGAGCGAATAGGCTTCCTCTCCGGTGGAACAGCCCGCGACCCACAGGCGCAGGGTCGCACCCTCGGGCTTGTCCTCCACGAGTGCGGGCAGCACTTTCTGTTCAAGAACCTCGAAGGCCTGCGGGTCGCGAAAGAAGCTGGTGACCCCGATGAGGAGTTCTTGGAACAGGGCATCGAGTTCAGCCGGATTGTCCTGCACAAACCGGAGATACTGTTTCACGCTCTCGATCTGATGCACATTCATCCGGCGTTCGATGCGCCGCTGAATCGTGTTGTCTTTGTAGAGGGCAAAGTCGTTCCCAGTCCGTTCGCGCAAGAGGATGAAGAGTTTGTGCAACGCCTGAGACGCGTCGGGTTCCGGCAGAGACGGCGCCGGCTTCGTCAGGCTCTGCGCATACCTGCGCAAGGGCTCCGACATCTGGTCCGCCGGCTGGACCAGATCCGAGACTCCAGCGGCAATGGCACTACGCGGCATGCCCTGATACTTAGCCGATTGCGGATCCTGCGCGATCGTCAGGCCGGACTCGGCTTTGATGGCTCTCAACCCGACGGTTCCATCGGTGCCGGTCCCGGACAGGATAATACCGACGGCTTGCTGCTTCCGATCCTGGGCCAGCGAACGGAAAAAATAATCGATGGGCAGCGGCACTCGTTCCCGCGAGTCAGGCTCCATGAAGTGTAGTGTGCCGTGCATGATCGCCAGATTGATGCCGCCAGGTGCCATATAAACGCAATTGGCCTCCACCTCTATCCCGTCCTTTGCCGCCACCACCGGCATCGCGGTGCATCGACTGAGCAGGCTCGGCAGGAGGCTGACATGGCCCGCATGTTGGTGCGAGACCACCACGCCCCCCATCCCGGTGTCGGGGGGCATGTGGGTGAAGAATTCCTCCATGGCTTCCAGCCCGCCGGCTGAGGCGCCGATCCCCACGATCAGATAACTCGGCGAGGGTATTGGCAGGACTGGCGCGGGAGCAGGCTTGGCCGGAGGTCGAGTGGCGGGTGCAGGCTTCCGCTCGACACCCTTGGGCTTGGCGCCGGACTTGGCGGTGGTCGTTCTTCCAGAAGTCTTTCGTGCGGCGGTCATAGCATCGTCTTCCTAGTACGACAGAAGCCCGGGGGTTGAGCAGTACTCACCCGCGGTTGAAGGACTGATTAGGAGCCAGAGTCTAATCCTTTTCTCCATAGCCCGACAAGAAGGGCATCGACCGCTAGTAATGTATTCTGCCTAGACTAGGGATCTTTCTAGTGTTGCTACGCAAGCGCGGGCCGTATAAGGAGGCTGACAGTGCTATTCGCTATTGATGAGGGAAACCCTATGCTTCAGACAGATGCACTTGAATCGGCCATCCTTCTGGTACTTGCCAGGGTTGGTACCTGCACGCTCGAAGAACTCAATGAGAGAGTGCCCTATTATTCATGGAACCAGGTGTTTGCCGCGGTGGACCGGCTCGACCGAGCCGGCACTGTCACCCTCCAGCGCCCGGACTCGTCAGACTACCGCCTCTCGCTTGCACCACGTCGATTCGCTCAGCCTGGCCACGTGACTCCGGCGAGGTCCGCTCGTGCCGTCCGTTAGCCTTGCGTATTTCTCAGGAGTCAGTGATGAGAGCGTTCAGACTTTCGGCTGATTCTGTTGACACTCCCCGTCGTAGCTCCTAGGGCGTAATCCGAGTGGAACCAGGGATCTCCCAGTTCTAGAAGGGCCTGTATTTTATTATAACGATGCATCATTAGGGATTTGCACATCGCTGCATTGCTGTTCTCTCTCCAACGGATGAAAGAAAAAGGTGGCCTATGTCCAGTCACATGTCGATCGCTCAAACCACTCCGTCCGCGCTGAGGAGCCCCACGCTCATCGCACCAAGACTGCTCCCCGTCTGTTGTGTGTGTGGTCTCATTCGAGACGAGACCAGATCGTCTCTTCATCGCGAACGCTGGGTATCGCCACGAACCTATCGACAGACTCATGGCGTGAACTCAACCCAGCTCCCACTCACGCACACCTACTGCCCTGAATGTTTCACGAAGGCTCAGGAGACGATGCAGCAATACTTCCGTGAGATTCGAAGCGCAGCCATGAGCAGGCAGGCCGACTCTCCGAACGTCGACGCAGCCCGTCAGGCAGCAGACCTGGCCCCGTGCACCCAGTCGCCGGCATACCGATGACGCTCTGGCGTTGCGTCAACTGCGGAAACTGCGTGGATCGCTCCATCCTGGCCAATCCCACGATCCCATATTTTGTATCTTGCATTGCGGATGCCGGATAATTATGATTATGCCGAATCTGCTCGCTATACCTACTTGCCGTCCTGGAGGTACACCGTGAGCCTCAACAAGTCAGAACGACCCCCTCAGCCCATCTCAATGAGCCCGTCTTGCGCCTGTACCCATAGTCGCCTAATCTCTGACAGTGTGACGGAAGAGGAACACAGGGCAGGAAAAGTACGCTGCGTTGAATGTGGGGGCATCGTGCCGGATCCGCACCTCCAACAGAAAGCCCAGAGCACCTAGCCCTTCTCCCACCACTGTTGCCACCATCAGACCTCTCTTCTCAAGAAACGGTATCCCTCCTTCCATTGAGGTATTTGGCAACAGTCCCCTATCTTGTCACTGGCCCGAAACTCCTCATCTGACCGGATCATAAAATCCGCTCCTTCTGCTCGACGCCTATAAACTCCTGTTCTACCGCACTTCTCCCGCGGCTATCCGGCGCGCCATCCTGTGGCACCGACGATGCAAGACTGTTCCTGCAAAAGTTCATGCTGTTCCCCCAGAGGGGCACCCATCACACCACCGACGCCCGTGGAAGATGACGAGATCGGCAGGAGACAGACGCGTGAGGTTCCATAATCGCGAAGAAGCAGGCCGGATGCTGGCCGAGAAACTGAGTGCCTACCGCAACGATCCAACGGCGTTGATCCTGACCCTTCCCCGCGGCGGTGTGGCAGTGGGCTACCAGCTCAGCCTGGCACTCCACCTTCCGCTGGATGTGTTCATCACCCGCAAAATCGGTGCGCCGGGCAATCCTGAATATGCGATTGGCGCCGTGACCGAGACGGGATCGCATTATCTGAATCAAGAGGCCATCAGCTCCTGTGGCCTCTCCCGGCACGAGCTGGAGCGATTGATCCATGTCCAGGAGCAGGAGATCGCCAGGCGTAAGGACCTGTACCGGCAAGGACGGCCGCTTTCGGGACTCACCGGGCGCACGGTGCTCTTGGTTGACGACGGCATCGCCACAGGCTCGACGTTCATGGCTTCGGCGCTCGCGATTCGACATCTGCAGCCGCGCCGCCTGGTGGGCGTGATTCCGGTCGGTCCCCCGTCGACGATCCGCGAGATTCGCTCACATGTGGACGAGCTGGTGATACTCATGACACCGGACCCGTTCGAAGCTGTGGGGAATTTCTTCGTGGACTTCACACAAGTCGAGGATCGCGACGTCGTGGAATACCTCAATTTGGCCGAGGAGGCGATGCTCGCACGCATGCCCTCGCCGCCAGCTTCATAACTCGTCTTGTTCGCCAAAAAGGAGAGTCGTCACCATGTCCACACATTCCAAGATTCCGTCGGGGTTGGGAACCCGCAGAGACAAAACCTATCAAGAGGACGAACACGACTCCTATAAACTGCAAGGAAAGCTCAAGGAGCCCACGGTCTGTCCGACATGCGGCGCGGTCTTTCACAAGGGTCGCTGGACCTGGGACGCGAAACCGGCCGGCGCACAGGAGACGCGCTGCCCGGCTTGTCACCGCATTCACGATAAATATCCCAAGGGCCTCGTGACGATCAAAGGCCCGTTCAAAGATACCCAGCACGAACAGCTGATCGGTGTCGTCAGAAATATGGAGGAGAAGGAAAAAAATGGACATCCGCTCTCCCGGATCATGGGGATTGAATCACAGCCTGAGGGCCTGGTCATTTCGACAACCGATACCCACCTGCCCCGGCGCATCGGTGAGGCGCTGAAACAGGCCTACCATGGGGAACTGGAATTGCATTACGACCAGGATGAACAATTCATACGGGTCACATGGACTCGCTAAGCGCAACCGTTGAGGAGAACGATATGACCGCCACCCCTCGCAGGATGTTGAAACAGTCCGCCGGTCCCCGTCGATGGCTCCTTGCCGTGGTCGCCGCGCTCAGCCTGGTGACCGGCACGGCGGGTCAGGCGGCAACGTCCATTCTACAGGGCTCGCTCGTCGAAGTGGATGAGGCCACCGTCACACAGATCCTGGATGTGTTTCATAAGGCTGACGCCGCCGTCGCGGTGGGCAATCTGGACGGCGTCATGGCGCTCTACGCCACCCCGTACAACTATCATGGGTTGAACCAGGCGGATGTTCGGAAGATCTGGTTCGATCTGTTCGAGGAATATCGCGATATCAGCGACGTGCACTTCTTTTCGAAGATCGTCAAGGTGGGAGCGGGCTCCAATACCATTCTCGAAGTGACCTGCACGGGGAGCTTGTCGGGCCTCTCGAAGATCAGTGGGCTCCGGGTGCCGATCGACAGCTGGTATGAAGAAGTGCATTACCTGACCTTTGAACATGGCAGCTGGCGGATTCGAGGCAATGTGGGCGACTCACCCAAAGTGATGCCGTTCGGAACCGCGCCCCATCCATTGTTCTAACAGGCTGCGGAAAAACTCGGTGTATGAGAAAGAAAATAGCCAAAATGCTCCGAGTTGCACCGTGGCTTGAACAACCACAGGATGCTCAAAAAGGCCGTCCAGCAAGGCCGCAGCGAGCGAACTTAGAACGATGAACGTGGAACGCTGACGTAAGAGGGACTTCTTTACTCATCGTTCATCGTTCATCGCTCACCGTTCATCGTTTCCAGACTGGCGGACTTTTTCAGCATCCTCCTAAGCGTCGACAGGAAAGGATCGCGCTATGCGCATCGCCATCGGCATCGACTGGTCGGACCAGTCATTTTCGGCCGTTCAACAGACCCTCCTCTTATTTCGTCCGACAACAATCACCCTGGTGCATGGAGTGGACTTGGGCGTCTACGAATATCCTGCTGTTGCCGGCGCCGCCGCACTGCAGGGATACGAGGAGTTTCGGCAGGCAATGATGGATGCCGGCCAGGAGTTGCTCCAACGGACCTCCGCCTTAATCCCATCGAACGGGATCGCCGTCACGCAGGTGCGCGAGATCGGATCGCCGGCCCGTATCGTGCTCGATCAGGCGGAAAAGGCCGATGCCGATCTGGTGGTGATGGGCGCTCGCGGGCGCGGGAAACTGGCTGAATTGGTGCTCGGCAGCGTCTCCCATCGGGTCTTGGCCCACGGAACGAGAACGACGCTGATCGTGAAGGGCGCCCCGAAGAGAATCCGCCGTGCCTTAATCGCCCTCGAAGGCCGCGAGGACGCCCAGATAATTCGCGACTGGTTGGCCGCACATCCATTCCGCGATCCGGTGGAACTCTCGATCCTCACCGTCGTCCCGTCACTGCAGCTTGCCGACCCCTCCAACATGGCACGCTTCGAACGCTGGGCGGATATCGCGAATCACTCTGCAGAAGATCTGGTCAAGACCATGGCCGCCGCGCTGATGGGGCCCTCCTCCACGGTGTCCGTCCAGGTGTTGAGCGGCGACCCGGCTCAGACGGTCGCCACGCGTGCTTCCGAATTCGACCTCCTCATTGTGGGGTCACACAGCCGTCGAGGGGTCGAACGTTTCCTGCTCGGCAGCGTGTCGCACAGTCTCGTCCATCGGGTAGCCTGTCCCGTGCTCGTAATCCGCTAATCGCGGCGGCCATGGTCTTGACCAGATCTTCTGCAGAGTGATTCGCGATATCCGCCCAGCGTTCGAAGCGTG
>JANYAJ010000446.1 GCA_025361385.1 Nitrospira sp. | reverse complement strand
TCGGGCCGCGAGGTGTTGGCGGGGACCACCGTCACGGTCGTGATCCGCTATCGTATTCGTCAGATGGCGCGTGTGGCGAAAATGACGATGACCGGCGTGACGGACTTCTCCATGTTTGAGCAGGAGGGGGCCGATTGCTCGACGCTTGGAATTATCCAGGCGGAGTTGACCGACGGGAAATTGCGTTTCTGGTTCGATCCGCAGGGCGAACTCTATGTGGTGTGCGACGAAGCGCAGTTGGAAGAAGTGGCGGCGCCGAGCCTTGAGCCCTTGTCCTTGGAGCAGGTGGCGCAATGGACCTTTCAAAGCGAGATGCCGGACTGGCCGACGGTGACGTGGCTCTTGGCGGAGCTGGCTGTGGCCGGCACGCCCTGTACCTGGCAGGCCACCGCACCGTCAGCAGAACGTCATTCGTCCATTCAGTGGGAGGGGGATCTGCTGCCGGTCTCAATGCAGGGTGCAAGGGATGCCACAGGGGTTCATGGCATGCTGTACGGACCGCTCGATGGGCCAGGGTTCGGCCTGGTGTTGCGGGTCCGTGGGGTACAGGGTCGCCACACCGGTCAGGTGCTTTCGCTCCTGGCTGACGTGATCGTGCAACGGTTTTCAGGCCAGTGCCTGGTGGGTAATACGATTATTCCCGGCGGGGAATGGCAAAACTGGAAATCGTTCGAGCAGCAGCGCGTGGATAACTCAGCGATGAATGCTGAATGATGAACGCAGAAGGATGAAGGCAGGTAGTTCCTTGCTCATCGTTCATCGCTCACCGTTCTGTGCTTCCTGGTTGCTAGGCCAGCGCTTCTCCACTGGCATGATGACTGCCGTTGAGCGGGGCATAGGCCGGGGCGCTGCTTCCGTTTTTTGCACCGTTGAGATGCGTCTTCCCGTTCACGTTCTTCTCGTTCACACATTCCACTAAGACCCAGAACCGCAAGGGATTCACATTCTGCTTTCGGGCCACGTGCAACGACGTGCCATCCAGCACCGTCTGAAGCGACAGGTCCGTCCTCCACCCGAGGTGTTTCGTGAGGGGAGAAATCACTCTCTCCATGGCGGCGATGATTTTATTGTCGTTGCTGAAGTGATTGAGCATGATGATTCGTCCGCCAGGTCGGCAGACGCGGATCATTTCGTTGACCACCTTGCGGTAGTCGGGGACCGCGGTGACGACATAGGCCGCGACGACCGTGTCGAAACTGTCGTCTTTGAAGTCCATTGCACCGGCATCCATCCGATGGAGCAGCACATGGTCCATCTGGTGCTCTGCCGCGCGCTGCTTCGCTCTCTCCAGCATGCCTTCGGAGAAATCGATTCCGACGATCTGACAATGGCGAGGATACATCGGCAGGGCCAACCCGGTGCCGACTCCGACTTCAAGAATTTTTTCATCGGGCTGTACGTCTAAGTTTCGGATCGCGGACTCACGCCCTTCGTGGAACACTTTGCCGAAAATCCGATCGTAGATTCCGGCGTAGGACGTATAGACGCGCTCAACTTTCGCTAAATCCATGTCACCTCCGACTCCACAGCTTGTGCGATTAGCGTTCCCCGGCGAAGCAGGGATTACCCGGATGGTCGCAGCTCCAGTGGGGGAAAATGTGTGCGGCAGAGCATCTGATAGGAGCGAGGAGCCCCGCCTGAATAACAAACGTAGCTACTCTAGCCAACTCGCTGCGGTGAGTCAACAGGGTTTCCCGGTTCCATTACTTGATTCATCCGTGGCCCCTATGGGATAGGTACGAGCATGATCCTCGCAGGTTTCTTCGCCGGGGCGCTCTGCCTCGGCCTGATTCTCGGAGACTGGCTCTACTTCGTGCGTCTCACGCCGGATGCCAGTCGCTATGGCTGCGGGGTGGCCCGTACACAGGATCGATTCACGCACATCACGATGGCGCAACTGGCCGACCGGTTCGATGCCGAAGGGCTGTTGATCTTGCCGCATGGCACTGCGCGGTGGTTTCCGGACCTGCGCCAGATCGTGATTCGTCAGAAGTATCGGCTCTTTGCCATAGGCTTTCGAACATTGTGGCCGTTAAAAGGGTTGATCTCGCTCTCTCCGGACGGTGATGCCCTGTCGGTGGTATGCCGCAAACTCACGCCCTGGTCCTCTGCGCTGCTGACCGGCACGTGGTTTGTCCTGGTGCTGGTGGGGACGGTAGGGGCCTTGATCGGTTTGTTCCTTGAAGGCGAACTCGCCGCACTTGGCGGGGTGGTGCTGGCACTTGGGGTTGTCGGGCTGGGACTGGTGTTTCTCCTATCCGGAGCACTGACCACTATTTTCGCCTATCGGCTGGAGAATGCTCGATTGACGACGGTGTATGACGAACTCCGGGAAGCGCTCGAAGGTACTAGGCTGCCTTCTTGAATTGGCAGGCTGTAGAAAAACTTCTTTGATGTGCAAAAGTTCCGATAGTTCCACGGTGTGGCCGGAGGGTGCTCATCTGCAGGATGCTCAAAAAGTTCGTCCAGCAAGGCCGCAGCGAGTGAAGGGCCGAGGCGTATTCTTTGGGGCGCACGGTGCGACGAATAAGGAGCACCACGTTTGTGCGCGCCGCCGAGTGGTGAGGCGGCCGGGTCCCCGTTGAGGGTCTGAACGAAGCGAGAACGACGCTGGCGGACTTTTTCAGCTTCCTGCTTGAGAGTAGAGGCTCAGAAACTGATCATACTCGGCAGGAAGGTTTAAGCTAGAGCGGTTGCGGGCGAGACCGCCGATGATGCCTCGGTGCTTTTTGCTGAGCCCGGAGGCTTCGAAGGCCTGGCGAAAGTACTGCCACCGCGCGGTCGCGTCGGTAATCAGGCGTGCGCGTTCCGCCTGGGGCAATGCATGGACCAAGGTCGTCAGGGAGCGAATGGCCTTCTCCACGCTCTCATAGGGCGGTGCCAGTTTGAGCTGAGCATAGAACGTTTCGAGGTGATGACGAAACTCCTCACGGAGCGTCAGGGTATAATCGGCTGGGGTTGCGATAGGGTCAGTCATCGTAGTGACGGGGATGATACGGGAAGGACCGCAGCCGTGACAACAGCTCATCCATCTTTATTTATCAGGAGGATCCCATGAAACGCATTCAGCAGTATGTCCTCGGGCTCGTGGCCCTGGTCGCCTTAGCTGGCTGTTCGTCCCACCATCATCATGGGATGATGAGTGAGGGGACGGGGGATGCCTATTGGCAGAAGGGCCAGCAGGACATGGCGTCGTTGATCGATCGCACGGTCAAGGATCAAGGGAAGGCTGCGCAGGTCAAATCGGTGGTGAATGACATCGTCGCGGAATTGAAGGCGAGCCGTGAGGTCGCTCGTGCGGGGCATCGCAAGCTGTATGAGTTGAATGCGAACTATGCGGCGACTCCTGAGGAGTTCACCAAGGTCCTGGATGATTCGAATAATCAGCGCATGCAGTCGGCCGCGAAGATTCTCTCATTCCGTTTCAAGATGAAGGATCTCATGACGGCGGAAGAGTGGAAGGCCCTGTCGGACCAGATGTTGTCCTACAGCAGCCGGTATCGGCACAGTGAGTCGTCGCCCAAGACCGGCTATTAGCTGAAAAGTCCGCCCATCGGGAAACGCTGAACGGTGAGTGATGAACGATGAAGAAGGAAGCAATTGTTGCTTCAGCCCTCCGCGTTCATCGGTCAAAGTTCAGCGTTTACTCGCTGCGGCCGTAAGAGGCAGGGGCGTCCAGTTCGCGCCGGCGTCGGTCGAGCGGTAGAGGCCGCTGCCGTTTGTGCCGACAAACAGGATACGTGAGTCGCGCGGGCTCATGGCGAGCGTGCGAATGTTGAGCGAGGTCAGTCCGCTGTTGATCGCGCTCCAAGTTTGTCCGCTGTCGGGGCTCTTCCAGACCCCGCTCGGCCCTCCGATATAGAGGGTCTTCGGCTCAGCCGGGTCGATCAAAATACTGCTGACGAATAGATCGGGGAGCGTTTGCCCGATCCGCTCCCATTGGTCTCCGCGCGTGGCGGAGCGGAAAAGGCCCTTCGTCGTTCCAGCATAGATGATGTCTGGGTTGACGACGTCGAAGACCAGGGCATTCACCCCCAGCGCCATTCCCCCCATCAGTTCCTGCTCGGGAATCAGCCCGTTGTTGATCTTCTTCCATCCCATCGCCGCGTTGTCGGACCGGTAGACCCCTCCCGTCGTTCCGGCAAAGAGGATTCGCGGATCGCGGGGATGAATAGCGATGGAGACCACGATGTGGACCTCCTTCATCCCGGCCATGCGCTCTTCCCATTCTCGTCCGCCGTCTTTCGTGTAAAAGGCGCCGACGGTCGTGGCCGCGTAGATCTGATCGTGGTCGGTCGGGTGAAAGACGAATTCATTGATGAAGGAGACGTGCTCTTTGAGCCCGACGTTATGGGGGAGCCAATGTTGTCCGCCATCGGGGCTCTTGTAGACTGCGTCGGCCATCGTGCCGGCATAAATGGTAGCCGGGAACTGCGGGTCGATGGCAAGTGTGGTCACACGCCTGGCGCTAAAGCTCGGGAATCGTTCCCACAACTGGCCCCCGTCCCGCGACTTGTAGACCGCATCGTTCGTCGCGACATAGAGGATGTTCGCGTTGGTCGGATGGAGTGCGATGGAGACAATTGCTTCGCTGTCTTTCTGGCAGCCGACAGAGAAGAGCACCAGTAGTAGCGTGGCAAGTTGAACGAGTTGAGAAGTGGCTCGAATCAGCATGGTGTTGTGGCGTGAGACTTAACAGGTTGCAAGGCGACTATTGTGGCATACAGGAAACTCAATAGCATACAGGGTGACGATAGGTGAATTTCCTGCAGGATGCTCAAAAATTTCGTCCAGCAAGGCCGCAGCGAGCGAGTCATTGAACGATGAGCTCTGAACGATGAACGCTGAAGTGAACATCACTTTTCGCTCAGAGTTCATCACTCATCGTTCAGCGTTTCCCTGCTGGCGGATTTTTCAGCATCTTGCTAAAGCTTTTTTGAGAATCGTTCCGCATACCCCGTCAACTCCATATATCCTTTCCCCTGAATGGGCCGTCCTTGCGTCGTGCCGCGGGCCTCGATGGCGCCTTCCCAATAGGTCACTTGCGTGCTGCGGGTCGTGGAGAGTTCCTGCTCGGCCATGAGCGGAACGAGTTCCAATGAAAGTTGTTGGGAGGGGATGGTTAGGCGCCAATGTTGCGGATAGCGGGCCTTGCTCGCAGGACTAGTCCAATGACTCGTGGGCTCGAGCGTGAAGTCTCCGATCGAAAGATGGTGTCCGTGACCGTCTCGGTCGATGAGGGTCCCGCTGGAGACCGGATCGGCCGATCCGTCGGCGTGGCGGAGCCGATAGAGCATCAGTTCCCTCTGGTCGTCGAGCTGCAGGCTGAACCAATCCCATCCAACCAGATCCTTGCCAAGCTCCGCTGAACCGAACTCATGGTCCATCCAGCTCGTACCGGTCACCTCGAACGATTCGTTCCCAAGTGTAAGCTTGCCGGTCGTGGCGAGTCTCGTGAAGGAATAGTAATGCGAGGCTTGCCCCATGGCCGAACCCTTATGGCTGATGCCGTTGGTGCCATGTACGACGAGTGGTTTGTCCGGTGCGACCGTGAGCTGGAGGGCCAGGTCGCCGTCCGCCGCTGTCAGGGTCTGTGTCGCGGGGCTTGTCGCTGGAGACTCGGCGCTCCACCGATCGATCCAGACGTGAAGGCGATCGTCTGCAGCACCGGCTTTGCCCAGGCCGGCCCGGCTGATTTTTTCCGCATAGCGAAACTG
>JANYAJ010000438.1 GCA_025361385.1 Nitrospira sp. | reverse complement strand
GGTTGAGGCCAGTCCAATCAGCACATCGCCCGTCGCAATGCTGCGGCCATCGATCATCTTGGGCCGATCCACCACGCCGACGGCGAACCCTGCCAGATCATACTCGCCCTCGGCATAGAAGGAGGGCATCTCGGCGGTTTCCCCGCCGATCAAGGCGCAGCCAGCCTGGCGACAGCCCTCAGCGATCCCCTTGAGCACGGACTCAGCCTTGGGGACAGCCAGTTTTCCTGTCGCGAAATAATCCAAAAAGACCAGCGGCTCCGCGCCGCTGACCACGATGTCGTTCACGCACATGGCCACCAGATCGATCCCGACGGTATCGTGGCGATCCGTGAGGAAGGCAATCTTCAGCTTCGTTCCCACTCCGTCGGTGCCGGAGACAAGAACCGGCTCGGCATAACGATGGGCCTGCAGCCGGAACAATCCCCCGAACCCGCCGATGTCCGTCAGGACTTCCGGCCGGAACGTAGAACGCACCAACGGCGAAATACGGTCGACGAATTCGTCGCCCGCATCAATATCGACTCCGGCATCTCGGTAGGTTGTCATACGAGGGCGCATCTTAACGGACGACCCTTGCAGAGGTCAACGCATTAGCCCCCCGATCTCACAACAAGACATCATGACCAATTTCCCCTATACTGTCCTGCCCGCTTGATCGCAGGGCATACACACGCGACGCTCCCCCTCATCTTACGAAGGAACAGGCCTATGCCCTATCGCCTTGCGCTCATTGGATGGCTCCTCATCACCCTTCCAGCCTGTGCTGAACTTGACCAATCGTTGAAGGTGCTGGGGCTCCCGTCAGGAGGAAGCCTACTTGACGAGGGCAGAATCGCCGCGGGCCTCAAGGAAGCCCTGCAGATTGGGGCAGGAAACGCCGTGAGTCTGACGGGTAAGGTGGATGGGTACTTTCACAACCAAGCGATCAAGATCCTGATGCCGGACCAGCTACAGGCCTTCGAGAAAGGACTCCGTACGTTTGGCTTCGGTCCGGAGATCGACGATTTCGTGATGAGTATGAACCGGGCTGCAGAACGGGCCGCACCACAGGCCAAACAGATTTTCCTGGGAACGATTCGAGAGATGTCCTTCGCCGATGCCAACCAGATTCTACAGGGGAGTCAGACTGCAGCCACCGACTACTTTAAAGGCAAGACGACCGAGAAACTGACTGCCGCATTCCGACCGGAAGTGGAAAAAGCAATGAACGACGTCGGCGTGACCAAGCAATACAAAGAACTGGTCGGCCACTTCAAGGCCATTCCATTCGCCAAAAGCGACGTAGTCGACATCGATCGCTACGTGGTGGGAAAGAGCCTCGACGGCCTCTTCATCATGCTCGCTGAGGAAGAACGGAAAATCAGGACAAACCCTGCCGCGCGGGTCACTGATCTGCTGAAAGAGGTCTTCGCAAAGGCCGGTCGCTCCTAAGTCCCCTTCACAACTCCCGCACCGCCCCCAAGCAGCCGCTGCAGTGTCCCTCTAGATTTCCGGTCGCATCTCCACTTCAAGCAGCTTGATCTTCCGGTGGAGATGGCTCCGCTCGATTTTTAAATCTTCCGCCGTACGGGAAATGTTCCAATGGTGTTCGCGCAACTTTCGCCCGATATAGTCCTTTTCAAACGCGTTACGCGCATCTCGAAGCGAGTCATACGCCTGCGTAAAGAGCAGATTCACAGCAGGAATGGCCGCGTGGCTCCCCGACCCGCCTGGGCGTGCCTGCAACGAGTTGGCCGCCTGTGCCGCCTCGATGACCGGCCCCGGCACCATAATCATCAATCGCTCGATCAGGTTTCGTAGCTCCCGAATGTTCCCCGGCCATTCATACTGCTGAAACACCGCCATCGCATCCGGGGCAATTTCTTTGCTCCGCAATCCCTGCTCCTCCGCATGGACCCTCATGAAATGGCGAATAAGCAGCGGGATATCGTCCCGGCGCTCCCGGAGAGGCGGTACAACGATCGGCACGACGTTGAGCCGATAGAACAGGTCTTCGCGAAACGTGCCTTTCTCAATTTCTTTGAGCAAATCCTTATTGGACGCGGCTAAGACCCGCACATCCACCTTGAGGAGCTTCGTTCCTCCGACACGAGTGAATTGCCGTTCCTGTAACGCCCGCAAGACCTTCGCCTGGGTGTTCAGGCTCATGTCGGCGATTTCGTCCAGGAACAGCGTGCCCCCATCCGCCTGCTCGAACTGCCCGCGTTTCATCGAGGTCGCGCCGGTGAAGGAGCCCTTTTCATGCCCGAACAGTTCACTCTCGATCAAGGTCTCCGGAATGGCCGCACAGTTCACCGCCACAAACGGTCGAGTGGACCTGGCGCTATGCATATGGATCGCTCTGGCGACCAATTCCTTCCCCGTCCCGTTCTCTCCTCCAATCAACACGCGGCTATTCGTGGGGCCGGCCGTCTCGATCAATTGCCGCAGCTGCTGCATCGCGAACGACTGCCCCACCAGCTCGAACTTCCGTTGAACCGTCGTCCGGAGCGTCCGATTCTCTTGTTCCAGCCTGTATTGGTCTAACGCATGTTTGACGCGGAGAATGACGTTCTCGAGCGACAGAGGCTTTTCAATATAATCATAGGCCCCCAGCTTGATCGCCTTGACCGCCGTTTCAATCGAGCCATGCCCGGACATCATCATGACTTGTGCCGTCGGCGCCAATTCCCGGATCCGGCGCAAGGCTTCCATGCCGTCCATTTCAGGCATCCAGATATCCAGAATCATGAGGTCTGGTGGGTCCAGGGTAAAGGCGCGCAACGCCTCCACGCCGTTCTTCGCCACCGCAACCTCATAACCTTCGTCCCGCAGAATGCTGCTCAAGGATGTGAGAATCGACTCCTCGTCATCTACCACTAAGATCGATGCAGACATGAATCCCCCGTAAAACGTGATCGGTGATCGGCCAGGCGACGCGCATCCTGCCTCTCAACACTCGATTCTCAAGATTCAACACTTCTTCAATTACACCGGTAATTCGAACGTGAACACGGCCCCTTTCGGCTGGTTCTGGCTGGCCTGGATCTGTCCATCGTGATCGGTAATGATGCGCCGCACGATAGCCAGTCCCAGCCCTGTCCCCGTCTTCTTCCGCGTAAAGTATGGCACAAAAAGCTTCTCCTGGTCTTCCGGCGCAATACCCAGGCCTTCATCCGCGACGCTCACCACGGCCCGCCGGCGCTTCGTATCGTACTTGGTCGAGAGCCACACCCGCCCTTTTTGTTGCATCGCCTGAATGGCGTTATCGAGCAAATTGACCATGACCCGCTTGAGCTGCTCGCGGTCGAAGTTCAGCGACGGGAGATCTTCGTCCAGCGCCACGACCAACTCAATATCCTTATGGGCCCCTCGATAGAGGGTCGTGACTTCATTGATCACATCGTGAAGCGACTGATGCGCCATCTGCGGAGTCGGCAGCCGGGCAAACTTCGAAAACTCATCGACCATATGTTTGAGGCTCGTCACTTCGTTGACGATCACGTTCGTGGTCTCATCGAAAATCGCATCGAAGTCCGGCGACTTCTCATAATATTTCTTCCGTAATCGCTGCGCGGACAATTGGATCGGCGTCAAGGGGTTTTTAATTTCATGAGCCACTCGCCGCGCCACCTCCTGCCAGGCCGCCACCTTTTGCGCTTTGATCAACTCTGTCAGATCTTCGAACACCAGCACAATACCGAGATCCTTATTCGCCTCATCCTTCATACGCGAGCCGTGAAGCCCAATGGTCAAAAATCGCCCTTCGACCTCCATCGGTCCCTCGATGGCCAGCGTATCGCGCTGATCGGCCAGCATCCGATCGTAGACCGTCTGAAACAGCTCCAGTCCAAACTCTTTAAACACCTCATTGGCCGGACGGTCCCGGAGTCGATCCGCCGCAAGCCCGAGGATCCGTTCACCGGATGGATTGAAGTTCGTGATCAGTCCATGCTTATCGATGGACAGTAAGCCCGCCGCAATCGTTTCGACCACGGTTTCGATATAGGCACGACGGCGGTCCAGTTCGAGATTGTTTTGACGCAACGAGATATTGGCCTCTTCGATCTTGGACTTGCTCCCCTGTAGATCTGCCGTCATGCGGTTAAACGACTCGATCAAGGTGCCGATTTCATCCGTCGCCTTGGCATCGATCCGGACAGAGAGGTCTCCTTGCGCAATCGCCTCCGTTGCTTCGGCCAACCGTTGAATCGGCACCGTAATGCTCCGTGCGACATAGAATCCAAACCAGGTCGCCCCGAATAAAATGAGCACCGTGATCACGGCGACGAACAGATAGGCCCCGGCCTTGATCGGGTTTTTCATGGCCTTGGTCTGTTTGTATTCGTCATACTGATGGCCGATTCCTTCCATCTTGGCCAGCAACGATTCGGGGACGAAGGCCTCCACCACCACCACGCCACCGATCTCGCCGCTCCGCCCGGTCGCGGCGATGGGAGCCGCAGCCCGAACCAAGCGCCCAGTTTGGGCCTCCTGCACCGCGTTCACTTCCTGTTTGCCGTTAATCACTTGGAGCACCAGCTGGCCGATCGGCAAATCGAGCACCGATGAAGGTACGTCAGGGTCCAACGCCTTCGTCAGCGTTTCCATTTTGGCCGAGAAGACTTCAATGCCAGCTACGCCGAATTCTGCCCGCTTGCGCG
>JANYAJ010000437.1 GCA_025361385.1 Nitrospira sp. | reverse complement strand
AGCGGGGGTGAGTTTTCCTTCTGACAAAACACGCGAGAATACTGGTACTGCTCTGCCTCCTCAGCGTCAGCCGGTTGGGCGGTCGATGGCAGAATCGGGAGTTCTTTTCCCATGCTAGCTACTCCGTGGATACCTCAATATTGACTCGCGAATACTATCCAATTCTGCACTGTACGCTGGCTGGTCTCAAAACTGCAAGAGACCGTGAAGGCGTTTCCCTGCGCCTGGACTGTGTTTTTCCGGTTGACAGCCTTCAATCGCTTGGATAAACTCCCGCTGGTTTTCGTCACAGCGCGCGTCACGACTGTTTGTTTACGAATGTGTACCGAGTCTGAGCGGGGTCAAGTAGGGGCGAGTTCGTTGTTGTTCACCATCTTGTTTTTTTAAGGAGGTTGATTGCATGGCTAAATCAATGACCAAGTCGCAGATTGCGGAGCATATGGCCCAGAAGACCGGGCTGACCAAGAAGGCGTCCGTCCAGCTCATGGATGACTTTGCCGCCTTGGCGTACAAGGAAGCGAAGAACATTTTCGTGATTCCTGGGATCGGGAAGCTCGTGTTGGCGAATCGCAAGGCCCGCATGGGACGGAACCCACAGACCGGCGAGCCGATCAAGATTCCGGCCAAGCGTGTGGTCAAGTTCCGCGTGGCCAAAGCCGCCAAGGACGCGATCCTCGGCAAGAAGTAAGCGGAGACCGTCCGGCGCAGATCGGACGTCGTGCGCTTTCTTTCAGCTTCATTCGCGCTGCATGAAGAGTCGCAGGGCCGGCTCCCCGAGAGGGGCGTCGGCCCTGTAGTTTGTGGCCTCGTTAGAGCGAGGGGCCGAGCCCGGTCCCACCCATCCCGTCGTGTCCCACCAGCCTGATGGCGTCGCCGTCCTGAACCAGGGAGTCATCGCTCGCGATCTTTTTATTGATGGTCACGAGCACTTTCTTCTCGCGGATGAGTTGGAGGAGATGGCGTAACTGAATGCCCTGCCGCTGAATCACCTGGCGGACAGACATGGGGGATGGAACCTCACAGGCGAGGTCCCGTTCTCCATCGGCGGTTTGCAATTGGCCCATCAAGGAAATCGTGATCATGCTCTGAGACTCCTTCTGCTATCAGCCGTGATATCTGCCTGGGTGGCAAGGGCCTTGTGCCCGTTGACTCCATGCCGGTTGCCATCGATAATGCTGGGCCATGCCATCGTTGGATATCCATAATCCCGGGATGCCGGATTTGCAATTCGTCCTGTTTGTGTCGGCCCTCTGTACGGCCGATCTTACGACGCTGAATGTGCCAGCTGAACTCCGGGCCGAGATTTTCGACCGTTGTTGGTCGCTCATCCATGCGGAGGCGCCACCGACCGATCGCAAGGAGCGTGTGCTCGATCTCCGCGGAGGCACAGAATTGACGTTGGAAGCCTGCCTGTCCACGATCCGTTCATTACTGGCGGACGCCGGTATTCGTACCCTCACCTGGGATCATCCGGTGAGTGAGCCGACTCGAGAGAGTACGCCGGCCGCGAAGCCGCTCATTGATCGGCTTGGGCAATTGTACCCTGATCCTCCTGAGATCGTCGATCCCGAAAAGCCGACGCCTGGTTAGCCGAGCGAGGCGGGTAAGATTGGCGGGAAGCGTGCGATCGGCGGAGTCAAGGCTTGCTCGTTGCGTATAGGCGCGAGGGAGAAGAGGAGTACCGTGCGGGTTACGAGAACTGATCTTTCTGGCGTATTGCTCATTGAGCCAGATGTTTTCCGCGATCCTCGTGGGCTCTTTCTTGAAACGTACCATGCTCATCGGTATGCAGATGCCGGCATTCCAGGTCCCTTTGTCCAGGATAACTATTCACAGTCTATGCGGGGCACGTTGCGCGGGCTCCACTATCAAGAGCCCCATGCTCAGGGCAAGCTTGTGATGGTGACAGAAGGATCCGTGTACGACGTCGTCGTAGACATCCGAAAGGGGTCACCGAGCTTTGGTCGGTGGTATGGGGTCGAGCTTTCGGCGGAGAATCGGCGCCAAGTCTACGTGCCACCAGGTTGTGCGCATGGGTTCTGCGTGGGCAGCGATCGTGCCTCGTTTCTCTATAAGTGCACGGACTATTATGCGCCGAGCGACGAGCAAGGCATCATTTGGAACGATCCAGCGCTCGCGATTCCCTGGCCGGTAACCATCCCGATCTTGTCTGCCAAAGATCAGGCGTATAAGTCCTTAGCCGAGATGGAGTCGGTGTTGCCACGGTTTCAATCGGTCGGATGAGAAACTGCTGTGGCCCATTGATCCCGCGAGGATCGCTATGTTATTCAGCGAGGAGAGAGTGGTACGATTGCGGTGACGATTCGAATTCTTAGCATATGGAGGAGGACGCGATGGGGAAAAGTTTGAAGGGAACGAAGAGCCACGACAATCTCAAGGGGGCTTTCGCAGGCGAGTCTCAGGCCAATCGGCGCTATCTCTATTTCGCCAGGCGGGCGGACATCGAGGGCTTTCCTGATATCGGCGGTTTGTTCCGCGATACGTCCGAGGCGGAAACCGGCCATGCTTTTGGGCACATGGATTTTTTGAAGGAAGTCGGCGATCCGGCGACCGGGGTGCCGATCGGCAATACCGAAGCCAATTTGAAGTCGGCGATCGAGGGCGAAACGTACGAGTACACGCAGATGTATCCCGGCATGGCCAAAACGGCTCGGGACGAGGGATTTGCTGAACTGGCCGAATGGTTTGAAACACTCGCCAAGGCAGAGCGGTCCCATGCAAATCGTTTCACGAAGGGACTCGAGAGCCTGAAGCAGCTCTAGTGTTGATTGCGGTCTGACCTCGCAAGGGTGGGTCGGGGATAACCCGGCTCACCCTTTGTGTTTTCCGATCTTGTATTTATTGGACTTCACAGGAGACAATGGGCACCGTGAATGGCCTGAGCCTGCTCAATCCCATCGATCCGGCACAGCTCCAGAAAGACACGCAGCGTATTTATGAAGTCTGCGATGGCTGCCGGCGCTGTTTCAATCTCTGCCCCTCCTTCAACACGCTGCTGGACGGCATCGACCGGTATGAGGGCGACGTCGCCAAGTTGACGGCCGCCGATCACCACCGGGTTGTTGATGAATGTTATTACTGTAAGCTGTGCTACAACCACTGTCCCTATACGCCGCCGCATCAGTATGCCCTCGATTTTCCCCGCTTGATGATTGCCTGGAAGAAGCATTTGGCCACGACGCGCGGGGTGACCTGGCGGGATTGGTTTTTGATTAAGACGGATGTTATCGGCGCCTTTGGGAGCCTGATGGCGCCGGTGGCCAATTGGCTGTTGGGCCTTCGGTTTCTTCGCGTAGCGACGGAGCCGCTCGTTGGTGTGCATCGGGATCGGCAGGTTCTGCCCTTTGCGGCGGAGACCTTTACCCATTGGTGGGAGCGCCGAGGGGCGGCGCAGGTTCCCGCCTTCGCGCCGCGGAAGGTTGCGCTCTTTGGGAGCTGTCTTGTCAACTATCAAGCGACTGACGTCGGGAAAGCGACAATTCAAGTCCTCGAAAAAAACGGCGTACATGTCGTGATTCCCGAACAGCGTTGTTGCGGCATGCCCTCGTTCGATATCGGAGATACGGCCGCGATTCAGCAGGCCGCTTCGGCGAATGTCGCCTCGTTCCTGCCATGGGTTGAGAAAGGGTACGAGATTGTCGTGCCGGTGCCCAGTTGCAGTCTGATGTGGAAGCGGGAATATCCGGAGATCGTCGGTGGTCCTGACGTGCGGCGCGTGGCGGAACGGACGTTCGATGTCTGTGAGTATCTCATGAGGATGAAGCGAGAGGGCGCATTGGCTACCGACTTTCAGCAGAATCCCGGGCGGGTCGCCTATCAGGTGCCGTGTCATCTGCGGGATCAAAACATCGGATTCAAATCCAAGGAACTGATGGAATGTGCCGGTGCGCAGGTCGAGGTGATTGAGAAATGCTCCGGCCACGATGGCTCCTGGTCCGCCAAGACGGAGTTCTTCCCTCTATCGATGCAGATTGCGCAGAAGGCCGTTCGCGTGATTGAAGAGGCTCCGGCAGATCTGGTGGCGTCCGATTGTCCGCTAGCAGGATTGCAGCTGGATCAAGCCGGCGCAATGGCCCATGCCGGCGGTAGGTCGACGAAGCATCCGATTCAAATCGTGCGCGATGCCTATGGGTTGAAATCATGAACCTCTTGACGCCCCAAGACCTCTTATCTGTTGCGGCATATGAACAGCAGCGGGAGCCGTTCCGTTCGCGGATCATCGCGCTCAAGCAGCGGCGACGGATTTCTGTCGGGCCTCTCATTACTCTCGTGTTTGAAAATCGCGAGACGTTACGGTTTCAGACCCAGGAAATGATTCGAGTCGAACAGATCCTCGATCCCCACAAAGTTCAAGAAGAATTGGACGTCTACAATGCCCTCATGCCGGGGTCAGGCGAGTTGAGCGCCACATTAATGATTGAGATTACGGAGCAGGACCGGATGAAGGAATGGCTCGACATGTTCATGGGACTCGATCACGGAGAAAAAATCGCCATTTGCGCCGGGACTGAGCAAGCCTTCGGGGAGTTCGAGGGCGGACATAGTCATGAAACAAAAATCAGCGCCGTGCATTTCGTGAGATTTAGGCCGACTGCGTCGATGACCGCTTCGTTTGCCGATTTGCATGTGCCGGTCACGTTGACGGTACACCATCACGAGTACCACGCCGACACGTCTATTCCTGGGAGCGTGCGTGAAGAGTGGCTCAAGGATCTGAGGTAACATGCCATCTGTCTTACTGACGAAACGTATCGAGTTTGCGGCGGCGCATCGTTATATCAAGGCGGAGTGGGATGAGGCCAAAAATCGTGCGGCGTTCGGCCTTTGTTACAACCATCCGGCGCACGGACACAACTATATGGTCGAGGTGACAGTGGTCGGCGAGGTGGATCCCAAGACGGGTATGGTCGTGAATCTGTTCGATTTGAAACGGATCTTGCTCGATGTGCTGGAGGAGTTCGACCACAAGAACTTGAATCTGGACATGTCGTACTTTAAGGATCGAATTCCCACCTCTGAAAATCTGGCACGTCTTCTCTGGGCC
>JANYAJ010000361.1 GCA_025361385.1 Nitrospira sp. | reverse complement strand
CACGGCTGGATTCGTACCGATACCGATGATCTGTCGCTTCGGCTATGCTGGCTGTAAGGCGATTCCTACAATGTGTGAGGCAAAGAGGGGGCGTCTGACCATTCGGCCGAGCAGGCTTCCTGCCCAATGCCTCAATGTATTGAGGTGTTAGGGTCGGCTTCAGCTAAGCGATGTCTGTAGGACTACTCCGTCGGTCGAGTCATTACCTTTGTGAATGCGTGGCGTGATCTATAGGGTTTATCGCTACGTGGTCAAATGGACTTAGAGTGCCAATGCACCTAGTGGGATGCGTGATGTGCAGGTATGATGAGGCATCGGATTAACGATTGTGTGTGGTACATGTGATGATGGCAGGCTCATGTCAGCAAAATATTCTGATCGTTGAGGATCAAGAGGGACCTCGTAAGGCTCTCTGTATGATTCTCAGTTCGTTCTATCGGATCTATACGGCGGAGACGGCCTCTGCCGCGCTGAAAATTATTGGGGAATGTCCCATGGACCTGGTCATCATGGATGTCGGCCTTCCTGATATCAGCGGAATGGAGTTACTTCGACGGGTGAGGGCAAGTGGCCAAGCCGTCAAAGTTATCGTGGTGACTGGCAGGGGAAGTCTCGAATCTGCTGAAGAGGCTATGCGGTTGGGGGCCGTGGCCTATCTCCTCAAGCCATTCAATCTTCTCGAGGTCCTGGACTTGGTGCAGCAGGGAGTCAAGGCCGGTGCTGCTGAGTTGGCGATGCGGTTGCCGATGATTACGAGAGCTGTCTCGCCAGGGTGAACGCGGACCCTTTCTTGCCTGTATTCCCCATACGGACATGTCTTTCCGCCGTACTGCCTCCTTGTCGCCGAGCGCGAGTCTATTTCTTTGTATCAGCATAGATGGGTTTTCTGAGAGAGGCCGTCGCCTCGGTCTGTTTCGAATACGAAACAGGGTTGCTACAATGCGGCCTGATGAAGCTGGCCAGGCAGATGAACCATCATGCGATCTTCTAGATCTATGGCGAGTCAGACACATCGACCAGCGCTACTTCAACGGCTTCCCGATCGGGTGGTGGGGTTGCTTCGAGAGATTGGGCAGCTCGGGGATGAGCGGGGTTGCCGGGTCTATGTCGTGGGCGGCGTGGTTCGGGATCTGCTGCTGGGGCACGTGACCCTGGATCTCGATCTGACGGTTGAAGGAGACGGTGTTGCATTCGCTCGACTGGTTGCCGACCGCTATCGCGCTGGGCTTGCGGTATTCGAACGGTTTGCGACGGCGCGGCTGGTTTTTCCTGACGGGCTCAAGATAGATATCGCGACGACCAGACGAGAGTCCTATGCCTTGCCAGGTGTCCTGCCGACGGTTCAGCCTGCGTCGATCGAAGAGGATCTCTACCGGCGGGACTTCACCATCAATGCCATCGCACTGCAACTGAATCCCGGACAGTTCGGACGGCTGCTCGACGCCTATGGAGGGCAGAGCGACCTTCGTGCGCGTACGATCCGCGTGCTGCATGCAGGCAGCTTTCAGGACGATCCTACGCGCATCTTCAGAGCGGTCCGGTTCGAACAACGGCTCAAGTTCCGCCTTGAGCGCACCACGATTCGTTTGCTCGCACAAGCGGCCTCCACGAATCTGATCCAGCAACTCTCCGGTCCTCGATTGCAGAACGAAATCCTGTTGCTGCTCGGCGAGCGCGATCCGGCGCGAGTGATGGCGCGATTGTCGCAGTTGACGTTGCTCCGGTTCCTTCATCGCCGTTTGAGCTACACGACGAACGTGAAGCGAGTGGTGACAGCCGTTCCCAAGGCGCTGACCTGGTGGACAGGTCGATTCCCGGATCGTGGGATCGACAAGCCGATCGTCTATTTCATGGCTCTCTCGAGCGAGTCGAGTCCGGCGGTGATGGCGACGATGATCAGGCGGCTCGCGTTGTCACGGGAACAGGCCAGGAAGGTGAGTGCCGGAGGAAAGTTTGTCGATCGTGTCCTGAAGAGACTTGCCGATGAGGGAATCGTACGTCCGTCGCAGGTCTATCGCTTCTTGGTAGACCTCCCGGATGAGGCGCTCGTCCTGGCTCTCGCAAAGCAGATGAGTCTGCAGCAAGCGGCGATATTGAGTCGCCTGAAGGGACAACTTGTGGCCTATATGAAGAATCGAACGATCAAGACGGCACTCACGGGACGAGATCTTCAGTCCATGGGGCTGCAGCCAGGACCGCAGTACGGGACGATCTTGGGGAAACTATTAGATGGACGCATCGATGGGACGATCACAACGGAAGCGGACGAACACGCTTTTATTCAGAAGCGATTTGGCTTAATCGGTTGAAGGGGAACTGCTTCTGTCCTGGTGGAGTTCGGCGAATGGGACGTTCTCGATGATAGCCGATGAGCCAGCAGGATGCTCAAAAAGGCCGTCCAGCGCGGCCGCAGCGAGCGAGGAGACGAGGCGTACCCTTGCGGTACGTTGAGTCTCAGAGCGATGCGAGAACAAAGCTGGCGGACTTTTTCGGCATCCTGTTTAATTCAGCGAGGTGATGGAAAGCGACACTTCGTTCGGCAGCAGCAGCGTCACATTCGCCTGGTGCGTGGGATCCGGTTGAATGAGCGCAAACAAGGGCACTGGTTGCGGTATCGTGCTTGGCGGTAAGGCCAGTAGGACTGGAAAGTCGAGCAGGGGCGACACGGTCGTCAGGCTGGCCAGGCGCAGGCGAAAGGCCATGAGAATGTCGCGCAACCGGTTGGTTTGATCTTCTTCAGGGAGTGCGTGGGTTGTGACAACGCCCACTTCCCAGAGCGGTCGGGTGATCGTGACCGGGAAGGTGATACCAAGTTGCAGGGCAGTCGGCGTCACGTCGATCAAGGTCCCGGCTTGAATGGCCGCGTCTCGGTCGCGAATGGCCGGAGGCAGGACCGTCCCCTCTAACAACTCGTGCCCATCGACCGGCTGGAGCGAGAGAGGCTCTTGAGCCTCTTGCAGAGCATGCTGCGCGGCCGGAGCCTCCGAGGATGCTTCCACCGTGGAGGGAGCAGGGCTTACGGCGTCTGTGGGAGGCAAGGCCTTCACAATACCGTCGTAGACGGCTCGGGCGGCAGCAGACCAGGACTCATCGAAGGGGCGACCGGCAAAGGCCGCATCGGCGGCTTTCTTTTCGTCGTGGGTCAGGGCTTTGGGTGGCGGTGTATTAGTCATACTCACACCATAAGCCGCTTTGAAGGGAAGTCAAGGGGTCGCGCGATTCAGACTGATTTTGAAGCGGTTATTTCGCACGCCGCAGGCCGTTGGGAGTCACGTCAGGCTAGAGTCGTTCAATGCAGGGGGGCAAGGTGAAGCCCGGCGAAGTCCCATGGTATAGTCGCCGCCATGGCACGAATCGACTTCTATCGGGTGCTGGGGGTCTCGCGCGACGCGTCCGACGACGCGATCAAGAAGGCGTACCGGAAGCTGGTCTTTCAGCACCATCCTGATCGCCACCCCGAGAGCACACAGGCTGAAGCCAAGATCCGTGAGCTCAATGCGGCGTATGAAATCATTGGTGATCCGGAGAAGCGTCGGAACTACGATCGACTTAATTGGGGGGATGAAACCACCCGGGATGAAGCGATCGATCCCGCCGTTATTCTCGACGAGATGGAGCTGAAGCTCTTCGATGAAGGACGCAAGGAAGTCTTCGCCGTGTTGATGAAAGACGTGAAGCGGATTAAAGCGGAGCTTGCCGTGATTCGCGAGCGGACGGTGGCGGATCAAGGATATGACACGTTCAAAGAAGCGATCATTCGGGAACGGGCCTTGGAGGCCATGGAGGAGCTCGTTACGGTTGAGATGGAGGGGCGCAAGCAGCGGCTCGTCGAAGTGGCCACGGAGATGCTGCTGTCCCAAGGAGTGGCGAATCGTGGCGATGAGGGAGGCGTCAGATCGCTACGTGGTCAGCTTGAGGCCGTGTTCCGCAAGGGACGTATTAAGGGCTTTGCCAGTGCACTCGAATTGTTCTACGAAAGAAGGTAACGATGAGCGTGGAGTGCTGAGCGCTGAACTGTGCCTATAGCCTCGGCGCAGCGTTCACCGCTCATCATTCATCGTTTTCCGGAGAGGTCCTGCCGCCCATTTGCCCGCCTGCATGACCCCGACAATCCGGCTGCGCTCGCGGAGCAGGTCGATGCGACGGATCGGATTGCCTTCAATCAGCAGCAGATCGGCCACTTTCCCTTTCTCGATGGTTCCCACCTGGTCCTGAATTCCGATTAAACGGGCGGCAGCGGAGGTCGAGGCGAGAATGGCTTGCATCGGGCTCATGCCGAAGGCGACCATCCGTTCGAGCTCCTGGGCGTTCTCGCCATGAAAGTTAAAGGGCGTTCCCGCGTCGGTGCCCATCGCAATCTGGATGCCGTCACGCAGGGCGTTCTTGAAACTGACCGCATGACGTTTCGTCATCGCTTTGGCCTTGTCGCGCGCGCTGTCCGGCACCCCGCACCCGAGGCGGCAGGCGGCAGTGGTGGCTAGCGCGGAGAGGGTCGGGACCATGAAGACACCCTGTTCACGCATCATGGTTGCGGCTTCTTCGTCCATGAGCGTGGCATGCTCGATTGAATGGACTCCGGCGCGGACGGCATTTTTCATCCCCGACGATCCATGGGCATGGGCGGCGACTTTCCGCCCCGCGTGCCCGGCTTCTTCCACGGCGGCCCTGAGTTCTTCCACCGTCATTTGGGCCTGGTCCGGCGAGGTGCCTGGCGTGAGGACACCGCCAGAGGCAATGACTTTAATGACACCGGCTCCGGCGGCGATTTGTGTGCGGACGACAGCACGGACTTGTTCGACTCCTTGCACTTCCTGGCCGATAAACCGGGCATGGCCGCCGATCATGCAAATGGCCAGGCCCGCTCCGACGATGCGGGGACCTGGCACGAGGCCCATATCGATGGCCTGCTTCAACGTGAAGATGGCATGGTCTCGCGACCCGACGTCGCGTACGGTGGTCACGCCTGCCTCCAAGGTCTGATGCGCCGCCCGGCTCGATTTGAGCAATGTCAGCGCGGGCGTCTCGTTCGCGATCGCCTCGACGACATCCGGCTCGGCTCCGAGGCAGAAGTGCACGTGACAGTCGATCAATCCCGGCAACAGGGTCAGTCCCCGGCCATCGATCTTGATCGCGCCACGTGGAAGAGAGAGCTCTCGATCCGGCCCGACTGCGGCAATGGTCTTCCCTCGAATAATCACCGTGGTCCGTTCGATCGTTCGACCGGTCCCGTCGATGACACGCACTGAGCGAATGGCAAAGGATTTCATCATGGTATATCGATGGGGATGGTGATGATGATGCCGCCCATCACATCGCCGACTTTGTAGTTGCGGCGCGGGCTGTTGGGATGCTCGTTGTGACAGGTCACGCAGGATTGGGCGACCGCGAGGTCCGGATAGACCGTTTGGTAATAGCGGCCACCGTCGAGCCTGACGAACCCCCCGAAGGGTTTTGAGGGATCTTTGGTGACGGCGTCGAGCCCTTTTCGTTCGAAGTCCGTCGTCGCACCATTCCAGACGTAGATCGGCGTCATGCTGGCGAGCCGGAACGAAAACTTCAGGTCCTTTTGCGCGACCAGTCGCCCGGACTCCAAGAGAAACTGCGCGGGAAGGGGCACGCCTTTTTCGTCTCGCCAATGTTCGATCGCGACCGCGAGTCCGGCCTTGTGGAGTTTATCCACGACGTTTTCCGTGTAGTTCTTTCGGTTAGCTTCGATCAAGGCATTGATGTAGGCCGCGGCCTTCTCCGGCGGAACGAGATCCGACTTCATCTGATTGGCCAATGTCAGGGCAAAGATCCAGTAGGTGAGGACGGCGACAAAAGCAAAGGACCCGCCACCGAGTACCCAGAGTAATGGTTTGTTATCCATGTGAGTGATGTCCTTTGCCGTTAAGATGCCCTGCGGCTATAGACCCGTGCGGCGGCTTGGAGTCCGACTCCTGGAGTGGACAACCATCCGCCGCGAATACAGATCTCTTCCAACGCATTGAGCAGGGTTAAGACGTGTGCTTCGGTCGATGATTCGCCCATGAAGCCGATACGCCAGACCTTTCCTGTGAGAGGGCCGAGCCCTCCGCCGATTTCAATGCCATAGATCGAGAGTAGCTTCGTCCGTATCTCGGCCTCAGGAATATGAGAGGGGACCGTGACACAGGTCAACATCGGGAGTCGATATCCGGTGGGGGGAAGGGGCTGAAGTCCAAGTTCGATCAAGCCCGCGGCCACGGCGTCGCTATTGAGTTGATGGCGCTTGAAGCGAGCCGGCAATCCTTCTTCGTCGACGAGGCGCAACGATTCCCGTAGCGCATAGAGCATAGAGATCGGGGCCGTGTGATGGTAGGCCCTCGTGCCTTCAGCCCAGTAGTCCGCGATCAACGACAGATCCAAGTACCAACTCTGGCAGGGCGCGCGCCGGGCTTTGATCGCAGTCAATGCACGTTCGCTGAGGGTGAAGGGAGACAATCCTGGTGGACAACTCAGACATTTCTGTGTGCCGCTATAACAGACATCGATGCCCCAACGATCGACCTCGACCGGGGCGCCTCCCAACGAGGTCACGGCATCGACGAGGAACAGGGTGTCATGTTCGCGGCAGAGGCGGGCGATAGGCTCAAGCGGCTGCCAGACGCCGGTCGAGGTTTCGGCATGGACGATGGCCACGGCCTTCACCGGGCCGGATTGGCGTAGTGCCTGCTCGATGGCCTCTGGTTCTATGATCTGCCCCCAGGGAGCCTCTACGCGAATGGCTTTTCCGCCGCAACGCTCGACGATGGTGGCCCATCTTGTGCCAAACACACCATTAACCCCGACGATCACGGTATCGCCCGGCTCAACGATATTCACCATCGACGCTTCCATCCCGGCTGAGCCGGTGCCGGAGATTGCGATGGTGAACCGGTTCTTGGTCTGAAAGACGCCGCGCAACAGGGTCTGGATATCGTTC
>JANYAJ010000328.1 GCA_025361385.1 Nitrospira sp. | reverse complement strand
CACCAAGGCCACCGTGGCATAACAGAGCTCAGCCTCCCGTGCCACGGTGGCCTTGGTGACCGATTACGATTGTTGGCATGAGACGGAGGAGGCCGTCACCGTCGAAGGCATCCTGGCGACGCTCCGCCAAAATGTCATGCTAGCCAAGCAACTGTTGCGGACGGTGATGCCTGCGGTGGCCGCCGTCACATCGTGCCGCTGTCAGCGCGCGTTGCAGGATGCCATTATTACGGCGCCAGATCGGATGCCATCCTCGCTCAGACGGAAGCTGGCTCTGTTGATAGATCGGGCTGTTCCCGTGAAGAAAGGAACTCGGTGAACTATGGGAAAGTTGCTTGTGGTCGGATCGGTCGCGCTTGATACGGTAAAGACACCCTTTGGAGAAGTCAGTGAGGTGCTGGGGGGATCGGCCACTTATTTTTCGACTGCAGCCAGTTACTTTACCAGCGTGGATCTTATCGCTGTGGTGGGGGAAGACTTTCCTCCGCAACATCTGGCGTTCCTCAAGAGCCGTGGCATCGATGTGACGGGGTTGGAGCGGCGGCCAGGAGAGACCTTTCGCTGGAAAGGGGAATATACACATCAGCTGAACGAAGCGCATACGCTCGACACGAAGCTGAACGTCTTCGAAACGTTTCGGCCCAAGATCCCTGAGGCCTACCGATCCCCGGATCTTTTATTCTTGGGCAATATCGATCCGGAACTCCAGCTGGATGTCTTGCAGAAACTTCCGCGTCCGCCCCTCGTCGCGTGCGATACAATGAATTTCTGGATTAATGGCAAGCGAGACGCGTTGTGGCGGGTCTTGGAGAAGGTCGATATTCTCATCATTAACGATGGGGAGGCGCGGGCACTCGGCGACAATACGAATCTTGTGAAGGTCGCACAGAAAATACTCGCGCGCGGGCCCAAGCATCTCATCATCAAGCGAGGGGAATATGGGGTCTTGATGTTCAATCAGAAGCAGGTGTTTGGAGCTCCGGCGTTTCCGCTTGAAGATGTGCGCGATCCAACCGGTGCCGGGGACACCTTTGCCGGCGGCTTTTTGGGCTACCTGACGGCGACCGGTAATCGTTCAGTCGAGGCGTTCAAGCAGGCCATTATCTTCGGGAGCGTGATGGCGTCATTTACCGTAGAAGCCTTTAGTCTTGACCGTTTGCGAATCCTGGACTACAAAGAGGTGCAGGACCGTTTTCGAGCTTTTAAGCAGTTGACCCATTTCGAGGACATTTCGTGACGTATATGGCTTTCGTCGGTCCGATCGTTCGAGTTCGGGTATGTTCGCTGGTTGCCTTGGGTCTGGCGATCGCGTGGCTGCCAGGCTGTGCGATTTCTGAAGAGTCGATACAGAAATCAAAAGGTTATTACCAGGAAGGTGTCGCGAGCCTGGAATACGATCAGCAGAAGTCGTATGTATCGTTTCAGAAGGCGTTGAAGCTCGACCCTGGCAACAAGGAAGCACGATATGGGCTTGGCCATATTCTGGCGCTGCAGGGGAAATTTCCTCAAGCCGAAGAAGAGCTCAGGGCTGCGACAGCGCTCGATGAGAATTACTCAGAGGCTTACACGTATCTCGGTCAGGTCCTGCAGAAGCAGGGGCGCTGGCGGGATGCGATCGCATCGTTTCATCAGGCGTTGGCCAATCCCGTCTATACGACACCGGATCTGGCTCGATTCCATCTCGGTCGGTCGCTGGCTCACGAGGGCGACTATCAAGGAGCGATGGAAGCGTTCGAAGATGCCTTGGTAGTCAGTCCGCCGAATGTCCCGCCTGCCTTGTTAAATTTGGAGCTGGGACGGGCCTATCACAAACTTGGATTCGAGCGGCGTTCGAAGGACACGCTGATCAAGGTGACGACGCTCGATAAGGGCGGCGAGTATGCCGCAGCCGCGAAAGAACTGCTGACACGGCTCAAGCCGTAGAGAGATACCTATGGAATCGATCGGCGAATTCTTCAAACAGGTGCGAGAGACCAAGGGACTCACGATCGACGAGGTCGCGGCCAAAACGCGAATTCGAACCGATTTTGTGAAGGCGTTGGAAGATGGGAACTTTGCCAAGCTGCCCGATCAGGTGTTTGCGCGAGGTTTTGTCCGGTCCTATGCCAGGTCTCTTGGCCTCGATGAAGAGGATGCGATCCACCGATTCGTGCAATCGGCTGGTGCCTTTTATGACAAGCAAATCGAACGAGAGCGGCTGAAAGTCAGGCAGGCGGAAGAAGAGCGGAAGCGGCAATCGAATCGAAAGGCTGTCGCGGTTGCCATCGGCATTGCGATTTTCACGCTCATTTTTCTCTTGAGCCGTGAGCAGTCGTCGCTTCTGGTGCGTCGTTCGAGCTCAGATCTTCCGGCTTCCGCCTCCAAGCGGACCATTCAACCGGCTCAGGAAACTCAGGCTCTGCCACCGCCAAGTCCGCAGGCAGAAGCCGTTTCTCCATCAGCCCCTAAGGCTAAATCGGGAGAGTCCCCTCTCGTGCCAGCCAAGGCAGGCACGGGAAGTATTGTTGGGCCAGTGGCTGGAGCCGTGCCCTTGGCTTCATCAATGCCCGAGTCGACCGCCCCCGCTCCCTCCTCCTTGGGGAGCGACGGGCCATTGGGAGGGATTTCGCTCGAAGGGACCGGGGTAATGGACGGGCAGTTGGTGTTAGATCTTGAGGCGACAGAACTGAGTTGGGTCGTGGTCCAAATCGATGGTGGTAGTCCTCAAGAGGCCTTGCTCAGACCGGGTGAAAAGGGCCGATGGAAGGGGCAGGACCAGTTTATCTTGACCTTGGGCAATGCCGGTGGGGTGAAAGCCGAACTCAATGGCAAGCCACAAAAACCATTTGGCCCGAGCGGTAAAGTCGCTCGCGATATCGTCGTTAAGCGCTAACGGCCCTCAAGTTGCTGCCTTTTTTTATTGATTCACCCACTCATGCCTCGGTTCCCTGAGAGACGGACGTAGCCGACGACAAGCTACGAGGCTTCGGCATATTCCATCGATTGGTGGGGCATCGCAGTAGGGGCTGAGGCGCAATGGTGTCACCATTTTGATGCTCCCAAGGTCTTTGGGATCGTCCCTTCCCTAACTAGCTGGAATCTCACGCATCACAGAATGTGCACTTTGGCATGAGCTTTGAGTAGTATCTGGTAAAACGCATGATCGTCAGCGGAACCAAAGTGAGTGTGAGGCGAGGGGCGCGGCCATGAAAAAGTTGCGGAGCAGGGAGAGGGGTTGGTTGTGAGCTGGAATGCTTGACATGGGTGGAAGGCCGTTGTTATATTCGCCGGCGTTTTGTCGATTTTATATGGATCTTTGAGCCAGAGGCCGAGTTCACGTGCGGTGGTTAAACACAAAGGAGGACGTCTGATGGGGTATTTCTCTAAGTTCTTGGGAATCAGCGCAGCGCTGATGATGTTGTCAGTCTCAGTGGTCGGAGCCGAGGAGCGCGAGCCGCTGAAGCCCCGCGTTCCCGCGGATCAGATGAGCGATGCGAAGGCGATGAAGAATCCGGTTGCCTCGACCCCTGAGAGCATCGCCAAAGGAAAGGCGTTGTTCGAGGGCAAGGGCACCTGCTTCAATTGCCATGGTAAGGAAGGAAATGGCCAGGGCCCAGCCGGTGCAATTTTGAATCCGAGCCCACGCGATTTCACGAACTGCAAGTTCCACAAGATGCGGAAAGATGGCGAGCTCTTCTGGGTAATCAAGAACGGCAGCGCCGGCACGGGGATGGTATCTCTGATCCCAGCCGCGATCAACGAAGAAGAAGCCTGGACGATCATCAACTACGAGCGGAGCTTCTGCAAGGGCGAGTAATTTTGCCTGAGTGTGAGTGTAAGAGGGTGGAGGAGCGAATCCTCCACCCTCTTTTTTTGTCCGCGGATTGCGTCATCCTATTTTGTCGAACGTGTGAGGAAGAGCAACGCTGCATCTCACGCGTGGTGGTCATGCATCGGCCGTGAGCATGACGCCCATGAACAGTATGTCGAGTCATGTCTGGGTCTGATGGCTGCTAAGGAGCGCACTACTTCTCGCGAGCGACAGTGCCCTGGATCGCGGCTGGCTTGGTCAATATCAGGGCAGCCGAAGGATCGGTTGATCGGATGGGTGGCGCAATCACAGGGCGTTGTTCCTGGCTCATGTGGGTCTTGGAGGCCCACAATACTTTCTGGCTGAGATAGGCCACCGTTTCGCCGACGGTCACGTCACCATCCCGATTCGTATCGGCCTCGCCTCGCAGTGCCCGCAGCAGATAGTAGGTGAAGAGCCCGTGCCGATGCTCGTCGTCTTCTAACCCACGCCCGATCCCGCTGGTTCCGATGACATGAAGCGTCGAACTTCCAGTGGGGTTCCACTGGGGGAGGACGGGTTTGGTTCGGCTGTCCGGTCCCAGGCGCGATACAATCCCATCAAACAGAAACACTGTCTGCTTCGCTTTGAGGCGAGAGAGCGCTGCTTCCAAATCTTTGAGCGGGTAGGCTCGTGAGGTGCTCGTGGCGGTCCCATCGTATGGCACCAGGAACGTGTCTCCCGTCGTAGAGACCGAGGCCAGACCGGCAAAATAAACAATGACGACCGCATCCTTGTTCATGTGAGGTGGCAGCCAATCCAACAGGGCTTCGTCGATATCCGGACGGAGCGCCTTCCAATCTTGCAACAGCCGAACATTGGAGGCCGGTAAGCCGCCGAGGGATTGAAAATAGGTTGCAACCATTTCGGCATCCAAGGAGGCAAACTTGCGAGAGGGGACTTGCTGGTCCCGATAGGATCCGATCCCGATTGAGAGCAAATAGGTGTGGGGCTGATGAAATCCGGCGGTCACAGCAGGGATCTGATCTACGTCGTCGGCTTTGATGCCAGTGGGTTGGATCGACAGGGTTAGGGTTTGAAGCGGCGGTTGAGTCCTGGCTCCTGATTCAGACACTGCCACCTGGAGCTCGGCCTTCTGCTGTTGGACGGCTTGCGGCAACGTCGCCACAAATTCGATCGAGCGGGATTGGCCTGGTTGCAGTCGTCCGACCGCCAGCGTGGTAGTCGGAAATTGAGCGAGCAACGAGGCGGTTCCCGTTAAGGTCGCCGTGACACCCTGAAGCTCCGGCTCTCCTCCGTTTACGAGATCGATGCGGACTCGAATCCGTTCGCCTCCCTCAAAGACTAAATTACTGTTCTCGTCCAGCACGGTGGCCTTAAACGAGAGTGCTGAAGAAATGCCTTTGGCCGGTAGCGTCGCTATTGGTGGCGTTGGTCTGGTTGGTGAAGCGGCCACTGTGGCGGGCGCCTGACCACCAGTCCCGGCCAATTGAGTCCTGGCTGCCCGAATGAACTGCGTCGCCAGGGCGATCCCGGCGTCATGCACGAATTCTCCCATGTTGCCGTAGTCGCAACGGCGTTGAGTTGGTTCCAGAATGAGGCGTTGGTTGTGCGTGATCGAAACGGTCTGCTGGCTCAACTCTTTTCCCGCAGCATTTTTAAAGGTCAAGAGAGCTTCGAGGACCATGTCGGCCGGCACACGGTCGTAGAGACTGTCCGCCCAGAGCTTTAGGCCTGAGCGTTGGAGTGTGACCAGGATTTCGGTGTCGGGTGG
>JANYAJ010000286.1 GCA_025361385.1 Nitrospira sp. | reverse complement strand
AAGGATTCGCTGCTTCAGTGCGGTCGAAGCCGAAGGAATCGCCACAATGATCTCGTGCGCGACGAGGCCTCGAGCGAGACCCGGGATATCCGCGATAGTCCCCACGACGGGCACCCCATGAATCCTCATCTTCCGCTTGATTGGGTCGTCGTCCACCAACCCGACCGGTCGGTAGTGAGAGCCCGCGTTGCTCAGCATGTCCCTGATCAGCAACTCACCGGCATTGCCCGCCCCGACCACCAACACTCTGCGAGCCGTAGGACTCAGTACGTGAAGCCTTTCGCGGAACCAGCGAACCACCAACCGGATACCAGCGAGAAAGAGTCCGCTCAGCACACCCGTGAGAATAATGACCGAGCGAGGATAGCCGACCCACCCAAGGAGACCATGCACCACACCATAGCACACCGCGGAACTGATGACGGAGGCCCAGAGGATACGGCCTAAGTCATGGAGGCCGACATATCGCCAGAGCCCGCGCTGAATGCCAAATGCGACAAGACCAACAGCATAGATCGCCAATACGATGGGAAGGCCCCATAGGAACAGTCGTACATGGTCGGGGGGAATGTCCCCTTCGAATCGGAGGGCAAAGGCTGTCACATTCGCCGCGGCAATCAGCCCGAGCTGTGTGCAGATAACAAGGACCGATCTGTACCGAAGCACTAATTGTCCATAGCGGCCGACGAGACGATGAAACAGTGAGATAGCTACGTTTCGCATTAGATTTCCGTGGCAGCTCCAGTGGTAAACACTCAGGAGTTCAGGCTGAAGGCTATACATTATCTCGCAAGGCACGAATCAAGCCATTCAAAACCTTCTTGGTTTCTACGATCTTGGATTCAAGCAGAGATGAATCCTTCACTCGCAGGCTGAAAACTAAAAGCCTTCAGTCTTCAGTCTATCTACCTGAGTAGCTGCCCGATTATATGACGGGTAACTCAAAACCGCCATCGCTAGAAGCACCCAGAAGAGCACCGCCAAAGACCCGACCAACATTTGATCGAACTGCAGACGCAGAATCAACCCTACGACGCTGACAACTGATCCCACGAGTACGGCTTTTGACAACCAATCGTGAGCCTGTCGGTATTCTTCAGCAGTCTTCAGAACGACCCGAACAAAGAACCACCCAAACAGCAACATCCCCGGGAGCCCGACATGGAGCGCCAGGTAGAGAAAGATATTATGTGTCCCCGAATGTGTGATGGCAGCATGTCCAGGCATGACAACTTCTTGGTCCTGGCCATAGAGCAGAAGATAACTATGGCTCCCATATCCGATCCCAACCAACCAGTGTTTGGCGATCTCAGACAGGGTAAACCCCCAAATATCAAACCGGTGCAGCACGGATGAAAAACCTCTTTTGAGAGGAAGCGAGGTCGTGATATCGTTACCCAGTCCCGCTGCCGGCGTCGTGCTTGCGTTGAAAACGACAACGACAGCAGCGATCACACACACCGTCGCAAGCCCGGCGACAACCTTGGCGGAGACCGAACGAATGAACCAGACAATGACCCAAAGCTCTGCCACAAAGGCAACCAGACCTGCGCGTGACTGAGTTGCAAGCAAGCAGACCGTCATCATTCCTACGACAAGCGCACCGCCAGTTCGTACTTCTGGAGGACCCTCCCCTAATGCCAGAGCCAACCCAAAAGGAATGACCATGATCAGAAATGTGGTCAGCCACACCTCAGCGGGAAGAAACGAAACTATCGCTTGAGGATTTTCGAGGTTGAACTGTGAGAGTCCATAGACAGTGACAACGACGACCATGACCCCGATCAGACCCAAGAGAACCTGCCGATAGAGTAGCCCTTTGAAGAAATAGATCACCGCGTAGAAAACCACCATTTGCTGAAGTAATTTGCCATACTCCTTCACACTATAGGACGGAGCCATGGAAAATGGGATCGTGAGTCCGACCCAGACAACAAAGGCCAGCAAGAGCGCATCGTACGCGGTCCGAGAGTAGAACAAGCGTCGATTGATGGCACACCACACAACCAGCAACCCAAGCAGAACAATAAACCCGTTTCGTTCCACAACGAGAAGCGACTTGAAGGGAAGCACGGCGATATAAACCGCCAACACCGCGCGGACGATTGTATCGAAATAGGGCACCCGCTCGGATGACGGTATGGCAATTGATGAAATCGTTGGCACCGCTATTTTTTCAAGAAGCGACTGGTTGTATCCGTTGCTCGACCCCCTTCACCGCAAGGGCAAGGGAGAGAAACAGCATCCCCCAGAACCCCAGGATGACGAGTCTCCACTCCTCTGATGCATCCTGATAGAGCACCGCAAGGCCTCCACACAGAACCATGACTCCATATTCTGCCAGCACGACCTTCCGATGGCTCCAACCACTCAAGACCAACCGCTGGTAATAATGGTCACGATGGGCATCCCATATCCGCTGTCGTTGCCATGCACGACGAAATACGGTGACTGTTGCGTCCAGGATAAATGGCGAGAAAATCAAAATCGGGACCCAGAAATCAAACAAGCCATCTCGCAGGCCTAAAAGCATAAGTGTGCCGCCCGTGAAACCTAACGGGATGCTGCCGACATCGCCCATGAAGATGCGAGCCGGGGGGAAATTGTGAAACAGGAAACCGAGTGCGCTCATTGCAACTACAGTTGTAGTTAACAACATGAATGGATGTCCTGCCCTCCAACCGAAGTACGCGAGAAAGCCGAAACCCAGCGTTGTCATTCCGCCGGCGAAGCCATCCATGCCGTCCATGAAGTTGTACAGATTAGTCATCCAGAGCAAGAACAACACGCTCACCGGTGCCGCAAACCCGCCAAGCACGACGGTCTTGATGGCTGGAATTAGGATGGAAGGAAGAGTCAATCCGACTCCCCACACCACAATAACGGCAGCAATCGCCTGCACCGCAAAGCGAAGACCAATGGGGAGCCCTGCTCTGTCGTCAAGAAAGGACACGGTGGTGACAAGAGCAATTGAGCCGACGATCAAAAAACTAGCTGATGCAAGACCTTTTGGCAGAAACCCCATCGAGTGTGGTATGACAGCAAACCCAATCGCCGCAACCGCCAATCCGATCATGACGCTGGCAAGAATAGCCACCCCTCCGGAGCGTGGCATCGGCTCGGCATGCAGAGACCGGTCGTTCGGGTGATCGATCGAACGAAGAAACGAGGCCTTGCTCACTAACAGACCAGTAATCCACCAGGAAAGCACCCCGACCCCGCCGGCGATCAGCAGCCACATCACGATAGTGAACTCCGATAATGCTGGATTAATTCTGGGACGGTCGCTTCGAAAGCGTAGCGTGGCTGATAGCCCGTGTCACGGATCAGCGCCTCAGGACTGTACCAGGCCTGTCCAATCAGCTTTTCCAATGTGGCGGAAGAAAGGGCCACCGGTTTTCTTAGGAGAGCCTGCAGAATATCTCCACATCGTCCTCCTAATGACAGTGCCCATAAAGGCACACGCGAAAAAGGCGGCTGCCGGCCCAACCCCTTTCGCAGGAGATCATACACCTCTGTAATAGAATAGGGCTTGGCGTCTGTGACCACATACATGGGCTTGAGAAATCCGGTCGACTGCAAAACTGCGCGAACCGCGAGCACAAAGTTCTTCACGTGCAGCATGCTCCGAACAGCTTGAACGCAAGGAAGCGGGGGAAATCGGCCCTGATCAATCGCTGCGATCATGCGATAGAGGTTTCCCGTCTGTGTCGGACCATAGACAAGGGGAAAGCGAAGCGAGAGAGTGGCAAGGCTCCCTCCCTTGGCATAGGAAGCGACGAGCTGTTCCGCCATCCATTTGGATCGTGCGTAAGGAGACTGGGGAGCAGGCGGTTCCTGCTCATCGACACAGCCTGTGGTTGTTTCACCGAATACCTTCACCGAGCTCGCGAATATGAACCGTTGAACGCCGCCGGCCACCGCACCGTCCAAGAGATGTTTCGTCCCGTCGACATTGACCGACTGATAGTCCTGGTCACTGACATGATCGTCATCCAGCGCATGCGCTTGTCCCGCGAGATGCACAATCGTTTCACATCCGACCGAGGCTTCCCTGGCACATTGTGGATCACGAATATCTCCGACGACAATTTCAACCGCCTTGGGATAGGGTGAGGATGCAGGATGCCTGACAAGCGCGCGAACGTCATAGCCCGATTCAAGAAGTTCGTTCACCAAGGCGCTGCCGAGAAAGCCTCTCGCCCCGGTGACGAGCACAGCGGTCATGCCGATCCCGTTGACTGCTGTCCATGCTTCCGCCTAGCGAGAAGCTCTCGATAGAGACCGACGACTTGACCCGCTACCTTCTCTACAGAAAAAGCACGAAGGACCACCTCGCGTCCAGCCACTCCCATCGCCGCTCTGAGCGAGGAGTCGCGGAGCAAAAAATCGATCGCTGTAGCCAGCGCGGCTGGGTCGCGAGCAGGCACCAAGAGACCATTAATTCCGTGTGTGACAATATCTCGACACCCGGGAACATCCGTGGCAATCAGCGGTTTCCCACAAGCGGCCGCTTCCAACAACACCTTGGGAAGCCCTTCCCGATAGGATGGCAACACGACGATGGTCGCCGATGCGAGAGTCGAAGACATCTCGTCACGATGTTCCCACCACTCGACCACACCTTCCTCGACCCATCGACGGAGCTGGATTGGCTCGATGGCAGCGGGGTTGTGCTCATCGCACCGTCCAACGAGCACATAGCGAGCTGAGACCCCATTCTGCTTGAGACGCCGGGCCGCCTCGACAAATTCATTAATCCCCTTATCCCACAGCATGCGGGATGCGAGCATGACAATGGGACATTCTTCAGCCGATGGGCGAACATCGAAGGTCTTGGTATCGACTCCAGAGCCGGAAATAATTCGAGTGTGTTGGATCTCAACCACTCCCTCTTCCAAAAGCAGATCTCGATCGTCCTTGTTCTGGAAAATCACAACCGACTTACTCAACCTCAATAGAATCTTGAGCGCTCTGCGAAGATACATATGCACCATAGACCCTCGCCGCGTCTCATCGGTGAAGGCGTATCCAAGCCCTGCGAAGGCATTGACGACCACCGGAACTCCGGAAATCCATGCAGCCAGCGATCCGTACAGGATAGGTTTCAACGCCACATGGTGGACGATCGCAGGCCGTTCACGACGATATAGCCTAACCAACTCCAACACAGCAGTAAGTTCCACAAAAGGGTTTCTACCCCGGCGAAACAGGCCTATCGGGAAGAGCCGGAATCCTTCGCGCTGAATTCGT
>JANYAJ010000251.1 GCA_025361385.1 Nitrospira sp. | reverse complement strand
CCTCAAGAATTCGTCGAGTAGCGGCATCAAAGTCTGTCGGGCCTGACAAGACGATATCCGTATTGGGCGGAGCTTCTTCGGGCGCCTTGCTCATGTGAATGGCGATGACCGGAACCGGGTGGACGAGCGTCCGAATAGCTTGTGCCGCTTCGACATAGGCCAAGCCGAATGGATTGGTCGTCGAGACCACGATCAGCCCGGTATCGACCAACAGCCTCGCCACTTCGCCATAACGGCGAGCCATCTCGGTCGCCTGTCCTCGTTCTCCTTCCGAGAGGTCTGCGTCAAGCCCACGTCGGAGATTGCCTCCGTCGAGCAAGTAGGCATGCCGGCCATCTGCCACAAGTCTGGCCTCGATAGTCCTGGCCAAGAATGACTTCCCTGTATGCCGCCCGCCTGTCACCAGTACAATGGCGGCTCGATGACCATATTGTTGCGCGCGATCCTCAACCCCGACCTCACCCTTGACCCAGGCAAAGTCACGCTGTCGCGCTTCTTCCCGGAGGAACTCCTGATCGTCGTGGACCAGTTCTGTCACGATGCCGCCGCCGGCGATGTCATACTCATCCACGAGAACGAACCGGCCTGTCGCCTCGAACGAAGCCGAGAGATCGAACGCCACCGGCGCTTTGGCTCGAATGGTAATCTCTGCAACCTGATTCTTATTCACCACGCTGCTACCCTGCTGCTGAGCCAGATCCATCGTGTCGATGATCCGGTGAATGGTCGCGACTTCACAGTCCACTTCCTTCGTCGCCACTCTGAGCTGATACCGCCGTCCTCGCTCCAACGGCTTCCGGCCCAGCCAGAACACATTCGCTCGAAAGGCCGTCGATACGAGCGGAAGCTGCTCCTGATGCGACGCCACCTCTCCTCGTTCGACAAAGATCTGCTCATCAAGTGTGACACCGACGGACTGGCCTGCATGGCCTTCTACCGGCAAGGGATCGACATTGAACGCTTCAATCGATTTGACCGTCGCCCGCTTATTAGAGGGCGAGAACACCAGCGAATCGCCGACCTTCAATTGGCCTGCGGTAATGCGTCCGGCGATGATGCGGCGGGCGTCAAATTTGTACACGTCCTGAACCGGCAGGCGAAGCGGCTGCTCGGAACGTCCAGGCTCCTTTCGGAACGCACTGAGCGCATCCAGCACGGTCGGACCGCTATACCAGGGCATCTGCTCGCTCCGGTTGGCGATATTATCGCCGAGCTTGGCGCTGACCGGAATGACCTGCTGCGGCACCGCCTTGAATTGCCCGAGGAACTCGCGATATTCCTTTTCGATCCCGTCGAACACATCCTGCCGATAGCCGACCAGATCCATCTTGTTCACCACGACGGCAAATTGGCGAACGCCCAAAAGCGACAAGAGATAGCCATGCTTCTTGGACTGCTCTTTCACGCCCTCCAAGGCATCGATCAGCAACAACGCCCCTTCAGCCCTGGCCGCCCCGGAAATCATATTCTTGAGGAACTCTTTATGCCCCGGCGCATCGATGATGATGTATTGCCGGCCCTTCCAGCCGAAAAACGTCCGCGCCGTATCGATCGTGATCCCCTGCTCCTGCTCTTCCAGGAAGGCATCGAACAGGAACGCGTACTCGAACTCCTTCCCCTGCTGCTGACAGATGGCTTGAACTTTTTCGAGCTTGCCGTCCGGCAACGATCCCGTATCGGCATAGAGCCGCCCCAGCAAGGTAGACTTGCCATGGTCCACATGCCCAACGATGACGATGTTGAGGTTGTCCGATGCTTTCGAAATTGTTTCTGCCATTTTTAAACTCCAGAATGTTCAAACAGGCAGCCCAGCAAGGCCGCAGGGGAGGGAAAACCGCAGGCGTACCCCCTGGGGTACGTTGAGGATTTTCCCGACCCGAGAACGAAGCTGGATGTCTGCTTCAACATTCTGCCGTTACATGTAGCCGTCTTTGCGGAGTAGTTCCATCCCGCGCCCTTCATCCTGCGCGCGGCCCGATCGCTCTGCCACCGTGGTATGCCGCAATTCGTCAATAATCTCATCGACGGTCTTCGCCGTCGATTTGATCGGCGTGGTACAGGGGGCACAACCGAGACTGCGATAACGAGTCCCGTCCCCCTTGTCGAGATAAAGATCTATGAAGGGAATGTTCTCGTATTTGATGTATTCCCAAATGTTGATTTCCGTCCAATCCAGAAGAGGGTGGATTCGGATATGGGTCCCCGGAGGAAAGGTCGTCTTAAATTGATCCCACAGCTCCGGTGGCTGATCGCGAAAATCCCAATCGCCATGTTTGTCGCGCGGTGAGAAATAGCGCTCCTTAGCTCTGGTCCCTTCCTCGTCTGCCCGCACACCGAGAATGATACCCGTATAGCCCTTTTGTTCGATCAATTGCTTGAGCCCATTGGTTTTCAACGCGGTACAGCAATTGACGCGGCCCAGCGTAGGGTTCATCCCGGCCGCGAGCGCTTCCTTGTTTTGCCCCACGACCAATTTAAGACCCCATTCGCGGGCCACTCGATCTCGATATTCGATCATGGCTGGAATTTTGTAGCTCGTGTCGACATGGAGAAGCGGAAGCGGAACATGGCCGAAAAAGGCTTTTCTGGCCAGCCACAGCAAGACAGTCGAATCCTTCCCCATCGACCACAACATGGCCAGGTTGTCGAAATGTTTATAGGCTTCCCGGAGAATGTAGACGCTCTGGTCTTCTAATTGACGAAGATGTCGCACGGACTCGATCCTCTCCTGTGTCAATGGGTTCGTCCGGGTACGCCTGTGCCCACCGGCTCCTG
>JANYAJ010000173.1 GCA_025361385.1 Nitrospira sp. | reverse complement strand
TCCGCGATTTTCCGGTTGCAAGAGCATGTGGATCGGCTATTCGATTCCGCCCATATCGGCATGATGCAGTTGCCTTTCGACAGGAAGCAGGTCGCAGAGGCCATCGTGGAGACGGTCAGGGTCAATAAGCTGGATGCCTGCTACATTCGTCCGCTCGTCTACATCGGGCATGGCGCGATGGGGGTCTATCCTGGCGACAATCCGATCAAGCTCGCGATCGCAGCCTGGACATGGGGCGCCTATCTCGGCGACGATGCCCTGGCGAATGGGATGCGCGCCCGCGTGTCGTCGTTTACTCGTCATCACGTCAACGTCTCGATGACGAGAGGGAAGATCTCCGGCTACTACGTGAACTCGATTCTCGCGAAGCGGGAAGCAAAAGTGGACGGCTACGATGAAGCCATTCTTCTCGATACCGAGGGGTATGTATCCGAAGGCACGGGGGAGAACATCTTCATCGTGCGGAAAGGGCGGATTAAGACCACGCCACTGACCTCGATTCTCGACGGCATCACCAGAAGTTCCGTCATCGACTTGGCCCGCGAGAAGGGAATCCCCGTGGCCGAGGAGCGCTTCACGCGCGATGACATGTATATCGCCGATGAAGTCTTCGTGACCGGGACAGCGGCTGAGCTCACACCGGTGCGGGAAATCGACAATCGCCGTATTGGGACCGGCAAGCCTGGACCGATCACGCAAGCTCTGCAGAAGACGTTCTTTTCCATCGTGCGCGGGGAAGACTCCTCCCACGAGGCCTGGCTCACTCGCATCTAGCTCATCGCAATTCCAACGATCAGGTCATGGTTCGTAGGCGCGCAGGGGCCTGTGCTCCTGCATCGGTGCGACCAGTCTCGTACCTGCCGATTTCTTGATTTTTCCGGACGCTCATAGTGAGCCGTCCAGCAAGGCCACAGCAAGTGAAGGCCCGAGGCGTACCCGTAGGATACGGTGAGGGGTGAGGGTCTGAGCAATGCGAGAACGAAGCTAGCTGATTTTTTCAGCGTCCGATTAATGAGCGGGGGCTGCGTCGCCAGGGGCGTGGGTTTCAGCGGCTGGGGCTGCCGGCGTTGTCGCCGGAGTTTCTGGAGCGGTCTGAGAGGTCTCTTTCTTTTTGAGGTCGATTACCGTGGAGGAAAACGTTCGCTCTCTTGCCATGATGGCGAGGCTCAACGAGGTGAGCATGAAGATGGCCGCGACGACGACCGTGAATTTGCTCAAGAAGTTGGCCGGACCACGGCTCCCGAACACGGTCTGACTGGAGCCTCCGAACGATGCGCCGATTTCAGCGCCCTTACCAGACTGTAAGAGGATGGCGCCGATCATAAGAAAGCAGATCATGACGTGAATGACGATAAGGAAAGTATACATGGCACTCCGATCCGTTAGGCCCGCTGTGTCTGAGCAATGCCGACGATTGTAGCAAAGGAGTCGGGGTTGAGACAAGCCCCGCCGACTAATGCTCCGTCGATCGCATCCGAGGCGAGAAGCGACGCAATATTTTGAGGCGTGACGCTTCCACCATACAGGATTCTGATGGTCGATGCCGTGGCTTCGACCCAGCTGGCCGCCACGAACGCGCGGATCGAGCGGTGTACGGCCACGGCCTGCTCTGTGGTAGCAGCTCGTCCTGTGCCGATGGCCCAGACCGGTTCGTAGGCGATAGTGACAGTGGCAAGATCTTGCGCGGTGAACCCAGCCAGGCTGCCGGTGAGCTGAGTCGTGACGACCGATTCTGTTTGGTCTGCCTCACGTTCAGCCAGCGACTCTCCCACACAGAGGATCGGCGATAGGCCCTGCATGAGCGCCGCCCGGACTTTCTTCTGAATCGTCTCATCTCGTTCGCCGAACAACGCGCGGCGTTCAGAATGGCCCACGATCACATAGCGGCAACCAAGATCGCGCAACATCGGAGCGGAGATTTCTCCTGTAAAGGCTCCGTGCGTCTCCCAATGGACATTTTGTGCGCCGAGGCTGATCCAGGAGGAAGGTCCTAAGGCCTTGCGGGCCGATTCGAGGGAGGTGAAGGGTGGCGCAATGACCACGTCAGCGTTGGGGGATGCCGCAGGCAGTCGCGTACGCAGGTCGCGAATGAAGTCAGCGGCCTCCGAGGCCGTTTTGTTCATCTTCCAGTTGCCGACGATGAGGGGTGTGCGCACTGGTGTCTCGATGTTGGTAGAGGGTGTGAGCGTCGCGATGAGCGGTTAGGCGACTCGATCCGGGAGGGCGGTGAGGCCCGGGAGTTGTTTGCCTTCGAGTAATTCCAGTGCGGCGCCGCCGCCGGTCGAAATAAACGACATATTCTCCGATTCGCCGGCTCGATGGACGGCCAGAGCCGTTTCGCCGCCGCCGACGATCGTGAGCGCGTAGGCATTGGCAACCGTGTGAGCCATGGCGAGTGTCCCGCGCGCGTAGGCATCGATTTCAAAGACGCCCATCGGTCCGTTCCACAGAATGGTCTTCGCGTTCTGAACGACTTCGTTGAAGAGTTTGACGGAGGCTGGGCCAATGTCGAGGGCGTACCACCCCTTCGGAATCTCCTGGACCGGAACGATTTTCGATTCCGCTCCAAGCTCGCGGCTGGCCGCGACGACACAATCGACCGGCAGATAGAACTTCAC
>JANYAJ010000163.1 GCA_025361385.1 Nitrospira sp. | reverse complement strand
CCCGCGCAACCAAGCGACCAGCGGCACCCGCCCGCTTCCTCAGTCCCTTCGCTAACTCAGTGGAATCACGATACTAATCTGGTGCGCCCGGAGGGACTTGAACCCCCAACCCCCAGATCCGTAGTCTGGTGCTCTAAGGTCTACACATCCATTTCTGTTGCCATGTAGCTTGACATTACAGCGACTTATCTGTACTTTCCTGTCTTATGTTCTACTATCAATCCCCCCGAAATCCCATACATTTGGTCTACACAAAGTCTACACAATGCCCAAACTGACCAAACGAGTGGTCGACCTCACGAGGCATCCCACAGAGGGCCAGGTGTTCGTGCGTGATACGGAGCTGAAGTGCTTTGCTTTGCGGATCACCCCAGGTTGTAAAACATTCATCGTTGAAAAGAAGATTGACGGCCGGGCGAAGCGCATGACGCTTGGGACGTTCCCTTCGATCACCGTCGAGCAGGCACGGAAACTCGCACAGGAAAAGATCGGGCTAATTGCCTCGGGACGCGATCCGTCGGCAGAGAAACAAGCGCGGCGACACGCCCCGACCTTCGCGGAACTCGAACGACTCTATCTGGAGCGGCACGCGGTGCATAAGAAGTCGGCCGGCAACGATGTCACCTTACTGAACTTGCATCTGGCCGGCTGGCGATCGAGGCGATTGTCAGCCATCACGCGGGCCGATGTGAGCACAAGACATGCCGACATGGGCGCGACGGGCTCGACCACGAATGCGAATCGGATGATCGCGCTGGTCCGTTCCATGTTCAACTTAGCGCAAGATTGGGGGCTGCATCCGGGCGCGAATCCCGCGGCAAGGATCAAGTTGTTCAAAGAAACAAAACGCGATCGGTTTGTCACGGCAAAAGAACTCCCGAAGTTGTGGAAGGCGCTGCAGCATGAACCGAACCCCTACGTGCGGGGCGCGTTCTTTGTCGGGTTGCTTACCGGCGCTCGACGTTCTGAAGTCCTCACGATGCGGTGGGACGATCTCGACCTACAGCAAGCCATCTGGCGGATCCCTGACACCAAGGCCGACAGGCCTCACACTATTCCGCTTCCGATTCCGGTCATTGAAGATTTGCTAAAACTCCCACGTCTGGAAGGTAATCCCTTCGTCTTTTGTGGTCGGTGGGGGAGAAGCCACCTCATCAACGTGTCGAAACCCTGGCGACGGATTCGCAAAGAAGCCGGACTTGAAGACGTGCGGATTCATGATCTTCGAAGAACGCTTGGAAGCTGGCTTGTGGCAGCCGGAGCCAGTTTGCCATTGATCGGTAAGGCACTAAACCACAGCAATCAAGAAACGACGGCGATCTATGCACGGCTGCAGCTCGATCCAGTCCGGGCGGCCTTGGACGCGAACGCGGCGAAGATGTTGACGGTGATCGAGCAGGCCGAGAAAGGATAAGCTCATGAAGGAAAATAAGGCCACGGAGCAGGATGGCGCCTGGGCGCGCTTGATTCCAGAAGAAAAAGCCGAGGCCTTGGAGGCGGTGAAGCGGTACCGCAAACGAACGCGCAAGCCTGGCCCTAATGGACGCCCTTCCAAGAACGATCTTGTGAAGGAAGCGATTAAGAAGGTGGCACATGCTAATGGGGGCACCTCCGGCATTAACATAAAACCTTGGAGCCAAGATGATTGGGCGGACAAGATTCAGAAAGCTCTACCAAAAAAGTTGCCAAAGAATAAGTTACCGAAGAAGGTAACGACTCTGAAGCATTTCAAGGCCTATGTTCGGCGCACACCGGTCCCGCTCCATCTTCTTCCCTTCAGTCTGGAATGGGTCAAGCCTCTCAGTGACCAGTTTACTTGCTTGTACTGTGAGGCATTAGTAGAAGCGAGCCGCCGTGCATCGAGAAACAATTCAGCCCGTTTTACGATCGACTTCTTGGTGGTTGACGCGCTCCATCGAGAACTCTGCGCGGAACATATCTTGCGCTCGAAGCTAGTAAAGCCGTTCACTGAGACGGAAAGACGCGCCTGGCTGATCGATCAATGGAATAGGACCAAGTCCGTGCCACTCCAGCCGAGAAAATCGTAAGCACTCGACTCCATAGTTTTCCCAATAACAAAAACTTCGCTCTTTTTTTGTTTTTGATATCTAGGCGACTCGCCACGTCTCCCCCTATGCTACTGCTATGTGCAATCAACTACTAGGGCCTGTTAAGACTCACGCAGGCCCTCGATGATCAACGCGAAATGGATGCACGCAACGAACAGGACCTCGAGTGTTTCAAACCGCGAGACGAGGCGCCGAACTCCCTTGAGCCGACGGAACAGCCGTTCGATCTCAGTGCGTTGCGTAGAC
>JANYAJ010000161.1 GCA_025361385.1 Nitrospira sp. | reverse complement strand
TCCAGACCGGCGTGAGTCTGCAGGGTTTCGGGAATCCATTATTCGCAATTTACTCTTTGCGGTCGCACAATTAGCTTTTGCCATCCCGTATGTGGGATGGATTGTATCGGTCGCTATCATGGCGCTCGAAGGGGTCTTGGTCATTGGGAACGAACAGGGGCGGCGTCTTGGTGACGAGATAGCCGGTACTCAGGTGCTAGATGCGGGTCGACTGGCGTTGCCCGACTGAGCGCGCAGTCAGAGGTTGAGGGGAAGGGAGAGCAATCGTGGGCTTTGCAAGTGACATCTTCGGATGGTTCTCAAACGACCTGGCCATCGACCTCGGGACGGCGTCGACGCTCGTCTATGTGCATGGGAAAGGGATCGTCCTGAACGAACCCTCGGTCGTCGCAGTTGAGAAAAAGACCGAACGAGTGCTTGCGGTCGGCACGGAAGCGAAGCGAATGTTGGGCCGTACGCCAGGCAACATTATTGCGGTGCGGCCCATGAAAGAAGGCGTGATCGCCGATTTCGAAATGGCGGAGCAGATGTTGAAGCGGTTTATTCAGAAAGCGCACAACCGCAGTGCATTCGTGCGTCCGCGCATCATTATCGGTGTGCCGTCGCGTATCACGCAGGTCGAGCAGCGGGCGGTCCGTGACTCGGCCGAATTGGCCGGAGCCCGAGAAGTGTATCTGATCGAAGAGCCGGTGGCGGCGGCCATTGGTGCGGGTCTTCCGATCACCGAGCCTTCCGGCAACATGGTGGTCGATATCGGCGGCGGCACGACCGATATCGCCGTGATTTCCCTTGGAGGGATCGTCTATAGCGAGTCCGTCAAAGTGGCAGGCGATCGCATGGACGATGCGATCATGAATTACATTAAGAAGAAATACAATCTCCTCATCGGTGAACATATGGCGGAGCGGATCAAATTCGAAATCGGATCCGCCTATCCCTTTGAGGAACGCAAGACTATGATGATCAAGGGGCGCGACTTGATTTCCGGTATTCCCCGCACGTTGGTGGTGGATGACTCGGAAATCCGGGAAGCGTTGCAGGAGCCGATCGGGACAATCGTCAACGCGATTAAAGTGGCACTGGAGAATACCCCGCCCGAGTTGGCGGGAGACATTATCGATCGTGGCATCGTTCTCACGGGCGGGGGGTCTCTGCTGAAGGGCATGGATACGCGCTTTCGAGAAGAAACGAATCTGCCGATCATCACCGTGGACGACCCCCTGACTTCCGTCGTGTTGGGAGTCGGGAAAATCCTCGATGAGCTGGATCTGCTTGCCAAAGTGTCGGTGATGTCCCAGGCCAATACGTACCGATAAGGTTCCATCCCTCACTTCCTATATGTGGATGGTAAACTCTCGTGTTTCCTCCGGTGCCAGACGTCTGGCGTTTGCCTGCTTCGCACTTCTCGTGGCGGCGCTTTTCCTGCTTCCTGGTCAAATCCAAGGACTCTTACAATATCTGGATGGGCCAGTCGGACACGTCGTGCGTGTTCCGCTTGAGGCCGTTGCATCGATCGATACGGGCATCGCCGATCGGTGGCAACAGTATGTGGCGTTGCAAGGGGTCCGGGAGGAGAACCAGCAATTACGAAAAGACATGGAGTCGTTGCGCGGGCAAAACAGCCAGTTGCGCGAGTCGGCTGCCGCCACTGAACGGTTGACGGCCTTGCTGCAATTTAAGGAGCAAGCGCTTCCGACCATGGTGGCCGCGCAAGTCATTGGGCGTGATGCCACGAACCGCTATCGTGCCATCATCCTCAATAAGGGGGAGAGCGACGGGATCAAGCCTGATATGGGGGTGATCACGCCCGCTGGCGTTGTCGGGCGTGTGGTGAAAACAACGGGCGCATCCTCGGTGGTGCTCTTGATCACGGATCCAAACAACGCCATCGCCGGCCTCATTCAGCGGACAAGAGACGAAGGCATAGTGGAAGGAACCCAGCAAGGGCTGGCCCAGTTGAAATATATTCCGTTGCTCTCGACGCTTCGAGACGGTGATCGCGTCGTGACATCGGGCCTGGTCGGAGGTTTCCCGCGCGGCCTCGCGCTCGGCACGATTACACATATCGACAAGCAGGAAGGCGCATTGTTTCAATCGGCTGAACTTATGCCGGAAGTCGATGTCGGCCGGGTCGAAGAAGTGTTGGTGATTCAGGCATCGTATGGACAGTCTACGAAGGCGATGGGAGGAATGGATCTTCCCGGAAAGCCGTCGCCATGAAATTTCTCTTCTATCTGATGTTCGTCCTACTGCTCGTTCCCCTGCAAACAACGGTGTTGCCGCATGTGAGTGTGTGGAATATCAAGCCGGATATAGGGCTTGTGGCTGCCGTGTTTATCGGGCTTTTCGCCGGTGAAATGGAAGGTCTTCTCCTGGGGCTCGCGATCGGATGGGTATTGAGCCTGTTCTCGGCCGGTGAACTTTGGCTCAGTCTTCTCACATACGGGGGCGTTGGGCTCTTGGCTGGATTCTTGGGGCGGCAGGTGTCGCAGGTGACATCGATATCGCTGGGCGTGGGGTTGCTGTTGGTGTCCGTGGCGAGCGGGTTGCTGGCCTTGGCCAATTTCAAAAATCTCGACATGCCTCAAATATGGGGGATCGTGGAGTCGATCGTCCTGCCTCAGGCTTGTTTTGACGGGGCGGTTGGGGCGGGGCTCTATTGGCTGCTCTCCCAACGGTTTGATGTGACCCGCCTGAGGACCGAATAACCCGTCTCTTTGATGGATGTGCTGGAATAGTGATTGTGAGTCATGGCAACAGCTGGTCTGCACGATTCTGAACTTGGTGAGCTTCAACGCCGACTGATCATTCTGCGCGTTGGGTTATTGCTCGTCGTGGCCTTATTGGCGTTACGGCTCTGGCATTTGCAGATTCGTGAGGGACCCTACTACCGCGATCTCTCCGAGAACAATCGTACACGTTCCGTCATCATGGAGCCGGCTCGAGGCCTGATCTACGATCGCAACGGAGTGTTGCTGGCGAACAATGTACCCAGCTTTACACTCTATGTTTCGCTTGAAGATGTGAAAGATCGGGATCTGCTGATCGATCAGCTGACCAACCTCTTAGGGCTAGATCCCACGCTTGTTCGGAAGAAACTCACGGCCAGAGGCAGTAAGCAAGTGCCGCGTAAGGTGAAGGATCGCCTCACGCTTCGAGAGGCGACGTTGATCGAGTCTCACCGTCTGGACTTGCCTGGAGTGATGGTGCAAGTCGAATCCCAACGGAATTATCCTGGTGGTGTCACGGCCTCGCATCTGTTGGGGTATGTCGGGGAAGTCTCGCCCGAGCAGTTAGAAAAACCTGAGTTTGCCGACCTGCACCAGGGCAGCATTGTCGGCCAATATGGCGTGGAGAAATTTTTCGACCGGCTCGTGCGTGGGCAGGCCGGGCAGAAAAGTATTGAAGTCGATGCGTTAGGCCACGAGAAACGAACCGTGGTTGTGGAGCAGGCTCATGCCGGGGATAATTTATACCTCACGATTGATGTGCGGCTGCAAAGAGTGGCGGAAAGCCTCTTGGGGGAGGAGTCCGGTGCGATTGTCGCTCTTGATCCCAGAACGGGCGATGTGTTGGCGATGGCCAGCCGTCCTGGTTTCGATCCGAATGTCCTTTCGCGAGAGCTCACGCCGAAGCAATGGGCCGAGATCGTGCAAAATGAAGGGCGCCCATTGAACAATCGCGCCTCGCAAGGCCAGTACCCGCCTGGTTCGGTCTTCAAAGTGATGATGGCCGCTGCAGCGTTAGAGTCCAATACGGTCACGCCCTCGACGACGATTCATTGTAATGGAGGGTATCAGTTCGGCAGACGGCTCTATCACGATTGGAAGGCCGGCGGGCATGGCTCGGTCGACCTCCGGCGCGCGCTCATTCAATCGTGCGATGTGTATTTCTACACGGTTGGCCAGAGGATGGGGATTGAGACGATGGCCTCCTTTGCCCATATGTTTGGGTTGGGGGAGGAGACGGGGATTGAGCTGCCGTCAGAACGGATTGGGATCGTGCCTTCTTCGGCTTGGAAGCAGAAAGCCAAGAATGAGCCCTGGTTGCCGGGTGAAACGATCTCGGCATCGATTGGACAGGGCTATGTCAACGTAACTCCGCTACAGATGGCGAGTTTGATCGGTACCGTCGCAAACGACGGCGTGACCTTTCGTCCGCGATTAGTCAGGGCCGTGATGGATCGGGCGACCGGAGCGCTTGAAGAAAGACCTGCAGTTCCCAAGCGCACCTTGAAGCTGAGGCCTGAAATCTTGCCATTAATCAAAGAGGCGTTGGCCGGGGTGGTGACAGAGGGCACGGCCACGCGGGCGAAGTCGGCGCTGGTGACCATTGCCGGAAAGACCGGTACGGCTCAGACGACGGCGTTGAGCAAAGAGAAGAGGGCGGAGAAGGATATCCCGAAAAAGTTCCGGGATCATGCTTGGTTTGTGGCATTTGCTCCAGTCGAGGCGCCCACGATCGCCGTCGCAGTGCTTGGTGAACATATGGGCCACGGAGGGTCCGCTTCGGCCCCCCTCGCCAAAGTGCTGATCGAGACCTATGTGAAATTGAATCTCCCCGCTCCTTCCGGTGTGTCGGATGGCGCCGTGACGCGGGAAGGGGATGCCGGAGGACAGGACACGAGATGATCGATCGGGTGATCAATAGCCGGGGCTTTGACAATTTCGACTTCCGTTTTATCGGGCTGATCTTTGTCATCCTCGGGGTCGGCGTCTTGTCGATTTATAGCGTGACGCATGACCAAGGCGTTGCGTTCCCGTTTTATGCCAAACAGATCGTCTGGATTGTGCTCGGTACGGTTGCCTTTCTGGTGATGTGGCTCTCGGACTATCATCGAATTGCTCGGTTGGCGTATCCTGCCTATGTCATCATCCTTGTCCTGCTGGCGGTCGTGCTGTTTGAGGGGAAAAGCAGCCGGGGCGCGCAACGGTGGATCCCCATGGGGCCCTTCGCGTTCCAGCCATCGGAGTTCGCGAAGCTGGTGCTCATTGTGACCCTGGCGCATTACTATTCAAAGGCGCCACGAGTCGGTTGGCTCCAGCGAGTGGTGCTCCCGGGGTTATTGGTTTTGCCGGGGCTGCTCCTGATTCTGAAGCAGCCGGATCTTGGGAGCGGATTGAGCTTCTTGGCGGTTTATGCTGCGATGTTGTTGATGGTGGGGATGCGGTCGAAGGCATTGGGTGTGATCCTCCTATTTTCGCTGATGTTGTTTCCCTTTGCCTGGGAGATGATGTGGGGGTCATTGCATGATTATCAGCGGCAGCGCATTATGGCTTTTGTCGATCCGGCCTACGATCCTGGAGGCAAGGGATACCATGCCCTCCAATCGCGGATTGCCATAGGCGCGGGAGAGCTGACAGGAAAGGGCCTCTACGGAGGGACCCAAAGCCAATTGAAGTTTTTGCCCGAGGGGCACACGGACTTTGTCTTTTCTGTTTTTGCCGAGGAATGGGGATTTCTCGGAGTGTTGGCGCTCTTGATCTTGTTTGTGACATTGATCTGGCTGTCATTGGAAATTGTCGCGCGCGCGAAGGATCAGCTTGGGGCGCTGCTGGCGGTCGGGATCATCTGCATGTTGTGTTTTTGCGTGGTGGTCAATATTGGAATGACGGCGGGGATGTTTCCCATTGTGGGCATTCCCCTTCCGCTCATGAGTTACGGCGGGAGCGCGACGATTATGACAATGGCGTCGCTCGGTCTGCTCTTGAACGTCAAACGCCGGCGATTAAGTTTTTTTTAGCGAGAGGGTGATTGTGCGGTCTCGAATCAATCGGGATCGAGGCAAGTGATTAAATTATGTCTGGTGTGGACCGTCAGCCGATGAGGTGTCGAGTGGAGGCCGGAACCTGGGGATTCCCCCGCGTTCGTCCTGCACATCGGTTCGACGGTTCTCTTGAATGGAAGGGGTGGGTATGGGAGTAGAAATTGCCATTACGGTCGCACGCGAGGAAACTCGCGTGGCGGTCTTGGACGGCGGAGTCGTGACGGATCTCTTCGGAGATCGCGCCAAGCACAAGGACTTCGTCGGGAACATTTACAAAGGAAAAGTCGCAAAGGTGTTGCCTGGTATGCAGGCGGCCTTTGTGGATATCGGCCTTGAGAAGGCGGCCTTCATGCACGTGTCGGATCTGTCGTTGGACTCCGAGCCGGGCGACACGCTTGTCGATGTAGATGAGGACGACAAGGATGCCGACAAAGATGGGGATATGCTGGGTCCCCGCCGTCAAAGCTCCAAGCCAATCGAGCAGTTGCTGAGTGAAGGGCAGGAGCTGATGGTGCAGATCTCCAAAGGACCGATCGGCACCAAGGGCTCACGGGTCACGACCTATGTGTCGCTCCCAGGCCGGTATCTCGTCTTCATGCCCAATGTCGAGCACATCGGCGTGTCTCGCCGGATTGCCCGTGACGAAGAGCGTGCCAGGCTCAAGGACATTATGAAGCGCGTCCGGCATCCCGGCTGTGGCTACATTGTCCGCACGGTGAGCGAAGGGGTCAAAGAAGACGAATTGCGATCCGACGTCGACTTTCTGCATGTGCTCTGGCAGGACATTCTGTCGAAGCGCGAGCAGAAGGGAGCCCCTGCGTTGCTGCACGCCGATCTGAGCTTGAGCTTCCGCGTCGTGCGCGATCTGTTCGGCAAGAAAGTCGATCGGCTCTGGATCGATTCGCGGGAGGAATATCAGGCCGTCCGTGACTTTGTGCAGCGATTTTCGCCCGAACAGACCTCGCGCATTCACTTTTACGACAAAGAGGAAAGCCTGTTCGATCATCTGGGCGTGGAGCAGGAAATGGCGCGGGCGCTCAGCCGCAAAGTCTGGCTCAAGTCCGGCGGGCATCTCGTGATCGACCATACGGAAGCGATGACCGTCATCGACGTCAATACAGGCCGGTTCGTGGGGAAGCGCGATCAGGAGGAGACCATTCTTCGGAACAATCTGGAGGCTGCGAAGGAAGTGGCCTATCAGATGAAGTTGCGTGGAATCGGCGGGATCATCATCGTCGATTTCATCGATATGGAACGGGAGAAAAATCGCGATAAAGTTTACCATGCGTTGCTCGATGCGATGTCCACCGACAAGGCCCGCACCAGAGTGTCCAGAATCTCCGACTTGGGGTTGATCGAGATTTCTCGTGAACGGGTGCGAGAGGACCTCCTGCGCTCGCTCTCAGAGCCCTGTCA
>JANYAJ010000142.1 GCA_025361385.1 Nitrospira sp. | reverse complement strand
CGATGATGCAGATCAACCCAACCGGGGATCTCTTCCAGATTTCCTTTGCGGGAGTCGCGCGTTATCACTTTCGCCTCAAGAACGGCATCAATCTGGTCCCCTTCACGGGCATCGGATTGATCCACGCAGACCTGGACCACGGAACCGGCCCCGGGCGTATCGACCGCAATGACACGAGTTGGTATATTCCCATCGGCCTCTCCGTCGAATATCAGGCCGTCCACAACATCGCGCTCTCCTCAACGCTGATCGTCAATCTCTACGACATCAACCTCGCACCATCACTCCCCGAAAAAGACCGCACGAGTGTAGCCCTGCTATTCGGCTTCCGCTTCGGTCCTTAGTTCAAACGTCGCACGTCAATGAGGCGCAGACTCTGAAGCAGCGTCCTGCTCTCTGACGGGATGATGATGTGGGCTGAGATGCGGGGGGAGGCGGTCGCTACGCCGCCTTGGCAGGCTGCCAGCGAAGACCGATATTAATCAGTTCTTGCAACAAATCTTTATACGTATAGCTGGCTTTCTCTGCTGAATCCGCAAAGTCTTCGTTCTGCGCGATTTGTGGGTTTGGGTTGGCTTCAAGCACGTAGACATTCCCCTCCGCGTCCATTCTCACATCGATACGCGCATAGCCGCTTAGGCCGAGTGCGCGATAGACGCGCTTGGCGAGATGTTGGATCTCCTCCGCTTTCCCTTCAGGAAGATTCTTGGCTCCGCCTGACCGAATGCCATATTTCTCCTGATACGCCCGGCTCCATTTGACTCGTTCGGTCGCAATTCTGCGGGCGTCATCGGGCAATTTATCCATGAGCAGCTCCCACACCGGCAAAACGTGGATATGCCCATTCCCCATCACCCCGACATAGAGTTCGCGCCCCTCAATATACTGTTCGATGAGCGCGCCAGTCCCCACGCTCGTGTGAATAAAGGCCACGCGTTCCTTGAGTTTCTCGTCGTCCTGGACAATGGATGCCTGGGAGATACCCAGCGAGGCCTCTTCGGTCACCGACTTCACAATCAAGGGAAATGACAGCCACTTCGGCCGCTTCACCGCCCGCCCCTGTGGTACCACCATGAAATCGGGGAATGGAATTCGATGGAAGGAGAACAATTTTTTAGATAGCACCTTGTCGCGTGCAAGCATCAACCCGCGCGGGTTACATCCGGTATAGGGCACATGCAGTAATTCAAGATACGAGACGACATTCTGGTCATACACGGCCACCCCGTCGAACTCTTCGAGCAGATTGAAAGCGATGTGCGGTTTCCAATCTTCGATGGCCGAGCGAAGCACCCCGAGATCACTTTTGACCCCTAGTGGCTTGACGTCATGTCCGAGCTTGCGGAGCGTGGAGACCACATCATATTCCGTCTTCCACGCGGCGCCCGTGATCTCCTGCCCATGAAGGGGATCTGGGGGAACCAAGTCTTCGTGCATCAGGACAAGGATTCGAAGCCGTCTCATATCGCCACCTTATGCCGCCCGCTGCGCAGGTAGTTCATCGTATGGACGGTCAACAAAATCGTGAAGTCCAGCTTCGCTTGCTCTTCCGCAAGTGGAAGCCGCAAATGAAGCTGCCGACAGCGCTGAATCATGTCCTCGAGCACCTGATCGATCGTGTATTGATACTCGCCGGTCCAGGCTGCGACTTTGCGGCGCACCTCTTTTCGGAAACGGTTCAAGAAGGTCGCGGCGCTCATCTTGTCGGCATGAGCGGGTGCATCGGAAAACAGTCGCTTCAAGTCCGGATCGTAAAACGATTTCCGCTCAATCCCATAGTGCTTCCGCTTTCGCTCGTAATGCTCGCCCAGGGTCTTCCTCAAGACTGGCAACGGATCGATCTCCTCGTTCGTCACCACCTTGGGCGGGACACCAGCCAACCCTTGCATGAGCCCGTTCACATACTGAAGCTTCTTGAGAACCGGCCATCCCTTATAGCGGTCGGCCCATGTCGAATCGGGCGTGAGCCAGACCGCGAAGGTCTCCGCAAAGTCTTCATCCGGATGGCTTTGCGCGTACCACACGTCGAGGTGACGCACGAAGCTCCGACTATAGGGCCTTGGGCTGTAATATCTGGGGTAGGGATCGGACGAACGGCCAAAGACTTGTTGCCGGCTGCGGAGCCGGCGAAGGCGATAGGCATTCTCGATCGCATGGCCTGCCTCATGCCGCAAGATACGCATGCACCATTCTGCGGTCCCTCCCTCGACTTCAAGCATTTGCCCCATTTCAAGTTTTGCGAGGCGGGGGTGGGCCAGATAAAACGGGATCGCAATCCCCGGCACACCATCGGGGGTAAACCATTCGTTTGATAACCAAAAGTGAGGTCGGAATGTGAGCTGTCTGATTTCGAGTTCGGCGTAGAGTTGCGTGATCTGTTCTGAGAGGAAGGCCCCGTCCAGGGTGACTCCTAGGCAGCACATGGGAAGAGCCAGAATCTTCTCGTCCGACCACGAGACCCATTCCGGCTCGTGATGAGGACCGTCAGAAGTTGTCAGAGCCTGAAGCTGTGATCGGTGCATCGATGCCATATCCCGCGCGGTCAATCTGCACGTGCTGCTGTGTTTACTATAGCACGTGCCTCAGCATTGCCCAGGCTCAGGGAGTCTTTCTGCTCACTGCCGCCTATTAGGTGGAGGAAAAGTCCCATCGAGTCCAAGAATGGACCGACACAGACAAATATGTGTCACAACGCCGGACTACCGCAGGCGAGGTAGAAGAGCCGGCGCCGTGGCCCAAATCATATCGATCACCGACCAGACATAGGCGCGAGCCCGCTCGAGGTCGCTCTCCCACTCCGGCATGACTTCGTGCAGATCAAGAACCGGCTTGTCGTGCCCGAGACAGACCTGATTAAAGAGCGGAACATCGCGCCCGAACTGTTCCCGAATATAGGCCTGGTGGTCTCGCCCCATCGCAAGAACGAGGTCGGCAGACTCGACCAGCTCCTGAGTGAGTTGTCGCTGCACATGGGCAGTGGGATCTGCACCCTTCTCTCGTAACCGGCCCTGAACCCACGCATGCATAGGCTGCGGCTTGGCATTGATCCCGGCTGAGCTGACGACGCAAGACCTGTGTGCACCAAGTTTGATTTTGAGCGCGTACTCCGCGGTCACACTGCGGAATATATTCGCAGTGCAGACGAAGAGAACCGACTTAAGTTTCTCGTCTGAGCGTCTCTCACTCTGTCCCATACATATCCTCTGTGAAGATCGACAGCCGCACGGCTGACCGCGTAAAATACCAGCCCATGTCTCAGGCGGTAAACCCTTCACGAACATATCTCAAACTCGATGATGCCACCGAGCAGTTGCAAACCAAACTGCTGCACCTCGTCGGGGAAACTATTGGAGCCTATGGTTTGATTGAAGACGGCGACAAAATCATGGTCTGCCTGTCGGGAGGGAAAGACAGTTATGCCCTGCTCGACCTATTGCTAGCCTTACAACGGCGTGCACCGATTCACTTCGATCTTGTCGCGGTCAATCTGGATCAAAAACAACCGGGCTTCCCAGCCCATGTACTCCCCGACTATCTCAGAAACATGGGAGTCCCCTTCCATATCGAGGAACAAGACACCTACGCAATCGTCAAGCGACTCATCCCTGAAGGGCAGACGACCTGTTCTCTCTGCTCACGACTCCGTCGTGGCATCCTCTACCGTGTCGCCACAGAATTAGGCGCGACCAAGATTGCGCTCGGGCATCATCGTGATGACATTCTGGAAACCTTGTTCTTGAATCTACTCTATACAGGAAAGCTCAGAACGATGCCGCCGAAACTCCGTGCGAAAAACGGCCGGCATGTGGTCATTCGCCCGCTGGCCGCCGTGCGGGAAGCAGATTTGGTTCGCTACGCAGAACTACGCGCGTTCCCCATTATTCCCTGCAATCTCTGTGGCTCACAGGAGGATCTCAAACGGCAAGAGGTCAAAGAATTGTTGCGTGAATGGGAGCAGCGGTCACCTGGCTGCACCGATAGCATGTTTGCCGCGCTCTCGAACGTGGCGCCGCCTTTTCTCCTGGACCAACGACTATTCGACTTCAAGTCTTTGCGCGCATCGGACCGGACAGAGGGGCACGAGGATGCATGGTTGGACGAACATCACGCGTGACCTGAACCCCGCTCTCGATCAGGGCACAACACAAACCCCTCGCCTGTAAACATTCTACTGATAACGGCTGGAGTTGAGGTCATTCAATCCAGCGAACGCGCAGATGCGGTCGCTTGCTCGACAGAGAGCACGAAGAAAAATCGGAACCTGTTACGCCTTGAGCTTTGAGGTAAACAGCTTGCGGAACTTGACGACCTTGGGAGCAACGATCGCGGTACAGTATCCCTGATAGGGATTTCTCACAAAATACTCTTGATGGTAGGGTTCGGCCTCATACCACATCCCCGCTGGCTCAACCTGCGTCACAATTGGCTCTGGATAGATTTTCTCTTTCGTCATCGCCGCCATGACATCCTCCGCGATCTGCTTCTGCTCAGGCGTATGATGGAAAATCGCCGACCGATATTGCGAGCCGACATCATGCCCCTGGCGATTAAGTGTCGTAGGATCGTGGATGACAAAAAATACTTCGAGCAACTCGCGATAACTGACAACGGTGGGATCGAACGTGATACGAACGGCTTCTGCATGTCCAGTCCTGCCGCTACAAACCGCTTCATACGTCGGATGATCTATCTGGCCACCCAGGTAACCGGATTCGACAGACACCACGCCCTTCATCTGGTCATAGACCGCTTCGAGGCACCAAAAGCAACCGCCGGCAACGGTGGCAATGTCGTATCCAGTCTCTGTTGGTGGTGCTTGTCCCATCGTATCGATCTCTCACTCCCTAACCTAAGAATGTATAGTAATGGGGCATCTCTGTTTCTGATTCCCCAAAGGCCTTATACCATAGGAGACGACGAGGTCGCGAATAGACTAGAGCGCGCAGGCGTGAAGCCCCCTTCTTATGATCAAGGCGCCACGTCTGACCTATCTGGATATTAGGCTGAGGGGAAGGGGGGGAACACTTATGCCGCACGCTCCGCATTGAGGTTGACAATGACTTGCTTGAGCTTTGCCTCCTCATCTGGCTGAACCTTCGTGAACTGAATCCCAAATGTCTTAGCCTTGACCCAACGTACCTGGGCCTCGTCGATCCGCAAGGGCCAGTCGAGCCCAGGGATATAAATACGGCACTCAAACGACGCCCCCACGACAACGGGTAAATCCGTTTCGATCATACAACCGCCTGAGGAAAGGTCCAACGTTCGACCTTGGCCTTCTCGTTGCCCGCCAGAAAATGTGCTCCTGAACTGCGAGATAAAACGTGGCTGTTGTCGTTTTTCCATATGAGGTTCCTCTTTGATCATACGAGGCTGAGGAGGCCTCGGACGTGAATCAGGCTGAATCGTGACATCGCCATGCCTGCTTCATCCAACCACAAACACGGAACCCCGGGCTCACCTACAGGGGCGCCGGGGTTCCGTAGAGATCGTGACCCGCTTCGTTACTGCTGCACTTTCAAGAGCACATGCCCACGACGGTTCTGCTGATAACAAGATTCGGCCGGGTCCGAGCAGAAGGGCCGCTCCTTGCCGTACGACACAATCGCCACCTGTTTAGGGCTCACACCCGATTCGACCAGATAGCTGCGCGCAGCCTTGGCTCGTTTATCTCCCAACACCACGTTGTAATCAGCCGTCCCTCGTTCGTCGCAATGCCCCTCGACCTTCATCACCGCACCAGGATGGGCCTTCAACCACTCTGCGTCGCGGTTCAATGCTTCCATTCCAGCATCTGAAAGCATCCATTGATCATACCCAAAGAATACGTCCTGCAAACCGGCTTCGATGGCTGCCTTTTCTTCTCTGGTTAACTCTGCACGCTGACGGGCACTCATCCCATTAGAGGACAGCGAGGCAATATCGCCACCCTTCCCCAATCGCTCTTCTGAAGGATTTCGAGAAAAACCGCTAAGCCCTCCGCCAGAACCACCCTGAGACATACCGGGGAAACTCTGATTCGAACCGTTTTGCGATGCCCCCGCTCCCGTCTCTCCATCGGACTGCAACCATTTCATGCTGCAGCCTTGACTGACAAACAGAGCAAGCCCCAAAGCAGCCACCGTACTCATTTTCATTGAACTTCCGACCATGATTCTTCCCCCATCGTTGGAATGACACAGAAACACAACTCAGCCTGCGCAAATCAAATATAGCACCTGAATGAAAAAATGAGATTGCGAGGCAGCCGGGAAGTATTTCCCCTGAAATGTCAGTCTGTTGGGGGAGAGGGGAAGACTCTTGAGGATTAGGACGTCACCTTAGGCGGTCCGTCACTCCACACATGGAAGAAGTGGCCAGAGTAAAAACTCGCCTATAGTTGTGACGACTTACGATCCGCCCACCGAGCCGGACGCATCACAGTACTTAACGCCGCCACGGCACAAATAAATGCCAGCATAGCCAGACCCACCATCAGAAAAAAACTAGCCCGGACGTCATGGAGGACTACATGGTTCATGATACGCCTTTCCTCTCGGTGACGATGCGCTATCCACTCCACCATCCGCACGAACAGGCCCATGGTGCTGCAGGCTCTTGCTTCGTCAACCAACGTCCACAGCAGGGACAATGCCTCGTCCAAGCCTGCCCGTGCTCACCGCCTGCGAGCCTCCTGCGAAGAGACTCAGCACAACCACGCCTATAGCATAGCACCATATTCAGCCCCCCATGCATCCTACTTCTTCATGTAAGGATACTGCCGAGGAGCAGGGAAATCAGAGGGGGCTCCGGAAATTCGGACAGTATGCTAAGTGGTAGCCTGGCTTCACCCACCCCACCGAATGGTGGCAGACGAGAGGAGCGAGGCGATGAAGAGAACGAGACGCAATCATGGGGCGACCTTCAAGGCACAGGTC
>JANYAJ010000127.1 GCA_025361385.1 Nitrospira sp. | reverse complement strand
CGGAGGTGTGGTCGATGCCCGCTTCATTGCGCTGATCGATACGGCGTTGGAATCGCCCCTCGGTCAGATTTCGATGATTCCGATGCTCGCCTGGATTGCGAACAGTGCTCCCGCGAATCTGAAAGCCACGTTCTTTGCTGTGATGGCGTCGTTCACCAATTTGGCCTTGTCGTTGAGTCAGCTTGGAACCAAGTATATGAATGACATCTATGTGGTCACGCGGGAGGTTCATGACCAGGCCTCAGGGGCGATTCAGACTCCCGCCGACTACAGTCAGCTCGGCTCGCTCCTCATCGTGCAGTTGCTGTTAGGTCTGGCCCTCCCTTTCATCGCAATCTTGTTTGCCAAGGTGACGCGCTTCAAGAGCGCCTAATATGAACGGGGTGGCCGTATGACCACAGTGCAGTTTCTTGTCGATCACGGCGCCTCGGTCCTGTTCTGGGTCGTGTTTATCGAACAGGTGGGCCTGCCGATTCCTGCTATTCCATTGTTGATTGCCGCTGGCGCACTTGTGGGGGCCGGCAAGATGAGCGTCGTGACCGCGCTGCTGGTTCCTGTTGCCGCGTCGCTGCCTCCGGACCTGGCCTGGTATTACCTGGGCCGGTTGAAGGGGGGAAAGGTGCTGGGTTTCTTATGCCGGATGTCGATGGAACCAGACTCCTGCGTGAGGGATACGGAGAATCTTTTTCATCGGCATGGATGGCGTGCGCTGCTCTTTGCAAAGTTCATCCCTGGATTCAGCACGGTGGCTCCTCCGTTGGCCGGCATTGTGGGCATGGGGGCCGCAAGGTTTCTCTTGTACGATACAGCCGGGGCGCTGATTTGGGTCGTGGTCTGCGCTGGAATCGGCGCGCTCTTCAGCAATCAACTTGAACAGGTCGCGTTGCTCATTGACCAGACTGGTGGCTGGTTCCTCATGATCATCGGGGTCGGCCTGGTCGGATTTATCGCCTATAAGTTTCTTCACCGGCAGAAGTTTCTGCGAGACCTCAGGATGGCGAAGATCACCGTGGATGAATTGAAGCAGCGTATGGATGCCGGCCATCTCATCACCATTGTCGATGTACGGCATCCGATGGCCCTGGAGCTGGATCCCGAAACAATCCCCGGTGCCTTGAGCTTTCGGATGGAGGAGATCGAACATCGCCATCACGAGATTCCGCGTGATCGGGACATTATCCTCTACTGCTCTTGTCCGAACGAAGTCTCCAGTGCCCGCACCGCGTTTCTATTGAAGAAGAAAGGCGTTCATCGTGTCCGTCCGCTCGAAGGGGGTCTCGATGCCTGGCGGGAGCGGAAGTTTCCGATCGAGCGGCGGGGCTGATAGGAACGGTCAATAGAGTCCGAGCTATTCCTCTGGGTGAAGCCAATCCTGCTCGAAAACGCATGAGAAGGAGGAGCCTATGGTCATCGGTCTATTCGCACTCGTCTTTGCATCGCTCTTCCACAGGAGCGGCCGTCTATATTACATTGGTGGAGCAGCCAGCGCATCTGGGGCTTGAGGATCGGGCTTTGCTGGTGAGTGGAAGCCAAGCTACATGCGCGACTTCAACCTGGCTGCCCTCTCCTGAGCAGCCTGATCGGTCCTAGATCATCTCTGGCAAACCCTTGACCTGTGCAGTATGATGAGCATCTGAGATATGAGCGAGGTTCCTCTCATATCTTCCGTTTCACGCAAAGAAGAAAGGGGGCGACCGGAATCGACGGGGATACTAAGGTCAGCGGTGCATGTCGAGCTCTCGGGGTCTCGTAAATCCTCCGGGAAAATGTAACTGCAAACCAAGAATTTGCACTCGCAGCTTAAATAACTGCGACGTTCCTCCACCTGAGGCCCGCGGGGGTGGTCGGAGCGCGATACAGCGGGCTGGTCCAAAGCTGGTGCTCAGCGGCTGAGGACGAGACAATACTGGGCTAGTGGCCAGTCTAAGCTAGCCGGTGGGCGTGGGTGGCTGCGAAATTAAAACGATCGGCTAAACATGTAGATCCGTTGTGCTGCAGGTCTTCGGACAGGGGTTCAACTCCCCTCGCCTCCACCAAATCGCACGTCGTGCGTGCCGCCGGCTGTTCATCGCTCTACCGTGATGAATGCCGGCGGATCAAATCTGCAGTCTTTCTTGTCCCCTACTATGTGAAACAGCGCATGGCCCATTCGAGACTGGCAGAAGAGTAGATTTATCCTCACGATTTTCGGTACCCTGGTTGGGTCGGTGCATGAAGCTCCTGCTCTTTCGCGGAGACGAGACAGTCGATGATGCAGTCTCGAAACATGATTCGCACGATGATGTTCGGCCTGTTGTCGGTGTTATGGATCACCAGCGATCTCTCACTGGCGAATGAAGCGCCGCTTGCCAAGCCAGAGCCGGTTCCAGCACCAGCTCAAGTTCCTGCCCCTGCCCCAGCCAAGCCCCATGTAGCAGAGAGTGAACCGAAGCCACCTGGAAAGGTGCATCCTCCTTCTACTGCTGGAGCTATCACAAAGCCGGTCGGTCCACCCCAACTGCCTGCCGAGGTTACCGGAAAAGATGGTGCTCCCATGGTGCTGGTCCCAGCCGGTGAGTTCACGATGGGGAGCGACAAGGGCGATGACGACGAGCAGCCGATCCATCGTGCCTTCCTCGACAGTTTCTATATGGACAAGTTCGAAGTGACGAACGGCCGATTTGCGAAGTTTGTCGAGGCGATTCAGAGTGAACCGCCTTGGGGCTTCGCGGATAAGGAGACCCCGGTGGTCCATTCGGATCGTCCGGTCCGATGGGTGAACTGGATGGAGGCGATGGGCTATTGTCTCTGGGCCGGGAAGCGATTGCCGACCGAGGCGGAATGGGAGAAAGCTGCCAGGGGCGCGGATGGAAGGGTCTATCCCTGGGGGAGCGATGCGCCGACTCCGGCC
>JANYAJ010000099.1 GCA_025361385.1 Nitrospira sp. | reverse complement strand
GCTCCTGTTCCTGCTCATCGCCCTTGTCACCCTGGTGCTCGGGAATGTCGTGGCCATCGTGCAGACCAACATCAAACGGATGCTGGCCTATTCCAGCATCGCCCATGCCGGCTACGCCTTGATCGGCTTTGTGGCGGCAGGCCGCGCCGTCGGCCCGTCTGGATCCACGCCAGGCCTTGCCAGCGTCATGATCTACCTCGCCCTCTATTCGTTCATGACGCTCGGGGCCTTCGCGGTGATCGGCATGCTCCGGAAGGGTGAGCGCGAGGGCGAAGAGATTGAGGATTTCACGGGCCTCGCAAAGCGCCAACCGCTCGCGGCCTTTCTCATGCTGGTCTTCATGGTCTCACTCGCGGGCATTCCGCCGACCGCCGGCTTCATCGGAAAGTTCTATGTCTTCATGGCGGCAGTCGACGCAGGCTTGGCCTGGCTCGCCGCCATCGCCCTGCTCTTTGCCGCCGTATCGGCTTACTACTACATGCGGGTCGTGATGGTGATGTATATGCGCGAGCCTGATCCCGCTGCGGTTGCACCACGTCTCGTGACGTCGCCGGCCCTCTCCTTCGTGTTGGCCTGCGCCGTTGCCGGCGTGATTCTCTTCGGCCTCTTCCCCAACCCTCTCGTCAGCTTCGCGCTGCAGTCCGTCCTGACGCTCAAATAATCCTCTGGCAGGATGCGCAAAAATCCTGCCGGCCTTATATCCTTCGCCTGACCGTTGGCTATTACCGTGGAATCCAACGTGAACACTGCGCGCTAAACAGGTGCGCAAGAGAGCCACTCGTGCTAGGCTTGCGGCAAGCCCATCACGCAGTACGCCCTATGCAGTCCTTTCGTTTTCTCCGAGACCTACTCCGATCGTTTCAACGCCATGGCTGTGCCAGTCTGGCTGCGTCCCTCGCCTTCTTCTCCCTGCTCTCGCTCTTCCCCCTCGTCTTTCTCTTGCTCTACGCCCTGAGTTTCGTGGTAAGTCAGGACGTGATCGGAGAACAGGTGCTCCTCAGCTTTCTCAAGGGATTCCTCCCTTCACTGGGCGAACATGTCGCGGATGAATTGCATCGGGTGAGCGGGCTCGAAACCGTCCGATGGGCCGTGTTTCTGGCCGTCGCCTGGTTCGGCGCATTGGTATTCTATGAACTCGACTATGCGTTGAACGTCGTCTTCGAAAGCGCCTGGCGCCGCCATCCCCTCATCTCGACGGCCATCGCGGTGGCCTCTCTCGGTGTGACCGGGCTCGTGCTGATTCTTTCCTATGTCGCCACTCAAACCGTCAATTTCTTAACGGGGTACGCGCCAAAACTCTGGGGGCTGGACCTTCTGGCCCTCGCAGCCCACGACCTATTTCTCACCTATACCCTTCCCTTCGGGCTGGCCTTCCTGACCGTCACAGGATTGTATCGACTCGTGCCGCGGCGACGGCCGCAATGGCGCGAGGCCATGATCGGGGCGCTCACGTTTAGCCTGCTCTGGGTCTCGGCTAAACTGTTGTTCGTGACCTATAGCACCTATGCCACCCTCTACGCGCACCTCTACGGCTCTCTCTTGGAAGTCGTTCTATTGCTCCTCTGGGTCTATTACTCAGCGGCGCTCTTATTGATCGGCGCCGAAGTGGCCCACCATCTCCAACAACAGGTACAGGCTCTCTCCGCGACCGCCACCAAAGCAACCTCCTCGGAACAAGCCCTGCCGGATGGCCCCCCCGTCTAAAAACAATCGCAGGTTGCGCTGATTTGTTTAGTGTGTCTTGTGTATTTGGTTGAACCAGAAAAACCAGATAGACCAGATGGACGAAATCAACCATGTGGACCAGATCGGCCTGTCAGCTTCTGACTTTTGCTGGCGGAGGTATCTCTTCGTGGCTAGAATGATTACCGGGACAATACGGGAGTCGCTCCATGCCAGAAGACTTCGGCAAAGACATGCTCATGCTCGGTGGCACCATCGCGGGCTTTGTCGCGGCCATGTTGACCGTGATGGAGAAGCTGCTGGATATCAGCAGCCGGTTCGCAGGGAAGAAAGAACAGAAATCACCGTCGCCAACCGAACGCCCCGTCGCCAGCGCCTCTTCCCCGATCGATTTCTTTTCGTCCAAACCATTCCGTGGGACCTCCTATCTCCTCCTATACGAAACCGGCGTCATCGTCGCAGCTGGCCTGCTCCTCAATTATGTCGGGCTCACGTTGAGCCGCCACCTGGAGAGTATCCTGTTCCTCGACATGACGGGAACGGCGCTGGTGGCGTTCCTCTTGGGTCCCTGGTGGGGAGCCATCGCCGCGCTCCTCTCGAATTCTGTCGTGAATTGGCTGCTCTACCCGGAAACCGGAGCGGATGTGGTGATTTTCCCCTGGTCGCTCGTGAACATCGTCGGCGCGTTCTATTGGGGCTGGATGGCCAGGCAGACAGGCTTTCAAAAATATCTTCGCACGGGACGCAGCTCCGCCCTCTCCCATGCCTGGTTCCTCTATATCTTCGGAGTCGGTGGCGCGATCGTCATGAGTCTGCCGGGAACGTTCGTCCAAGCCGCGTTACATGAACAAACGACCTTTGCCTTGAATCCTGAGGTCGCCGAGTCCGTGAGCCAGCGCGTGCTCCAATGGGAACAAACAGCGCACCTCTATCTCGAATCCCTCTTCGGATTTACCTGGGGAGAAAGCCTGAGTTGGTGGAGCGTCAACTGGTTCCAGAACTTTATCCGGTATGTTCCGGACAAAACCATGAGCGCCGCCATCGCCCTTGTCGTGCTGAAGTACGGCTACCCACTCTTTGAACGGGAACTGATTCACGGGGGACCGGAGGGTGAACGTCCGAACGATGAACGTATCCTGCCGTTGGTGCTGGGGTTGCTCTATGCCCCCTCCTTCGCCACCTTGATCAGCAGCGAAACGTACGGGGGAACAGCCTATTGGCCTCTGTGGGCATTACCGTGGCTCTTGATTCTGGCTGGCTACTTTCGTTTGCGCTACTGGGGAGTAGGGGAGCAGGCGCTGCAGGCCGCCAAGCTTCAACGAGCCGAGCGTTATGCCCGCGCACTCAAAGCCATCGGACGGGAGCCGTCCCATGAGTTCTGCAAGCGTTTGACCTTTATGACGCTCATCGCCAGTCTGCTCTTTGCGCTCTGCCTCCCCATCCTGTTGACAGACTTCTACCGCGCCACTTTTAAGTTCTTTTGCGTCGTCTATGGATTCCTGCTGGTGGTCCACCTTCTGCGTATTTCCATCGCGCAGAACATTTCCATCGCCCGAGCAAACGACTGATCATCGCTTCACCCCTTGGCACTCACCGTTCACGTCTCACTTCTCACGTATTACGCCCTGTGTAATTGCAGGAACTGTGCGATGGCCGATCGGGTGATGAGCCCCACGATCGCTCCATGCTCCATCACCACAAGACGGTCCCACCCGCCCTGAGCCATCCGCTCCATCGCCTGCATGACAGACCAGTCCGGAGGGATACAGAACGACTGCGACACGGGACTCATGATGTCGCGCACGCGGCGCCACGGCCACAAAGCCGTCGAAACAGCTTGCACGTCCCCCACGGTGACCACCCCGAGCACCTGCCCCTCCTCACAGACGGGAAATCCACTAAATCCATGCGCAACAAAGTACTGATCGACCGCATCCTGCACCGTCATGTCCGGTGGCACCAGTACGACCGGGTGAACCATCACCTGACGAACTGTCACTGACGCGAATGAAGTCCGCATCGTGGCTTGCCGCCTGCTGGCCAGAGCCGCCGAAAACAGGAAGGCGCCGATGAAGATGAGCCAGCCCCCGTCTGTCGCGATGGAATCTTCCCGGGCACCGAACCAGGCGCCTACCATCAAAACCGCGCCGGTCAATCCAAGCGCCACACCGAATCCAATTCCCATCAGCGCGGCCTGGCCGGTCGCTCGATCAAAGTCCTTGCTCCAGGCCCAGAGCCCGGCGCGTAAGGCCCTTCCGCCATCCAACGGAAACCCCGGGATCAGATTGAACAGCCCCAGCTGGACATTCACCATGCCGAGCAATCCTCCCAAGACGACAAGTCCTTGCAACCCTGATCCTGCAAACAACGCATCCGTCGCCATGGCTCCGCCGAGACAGCCGACCCCCAGAATCAAGCTCACCAGCGGTCCCGCCATCGCAATCAAAAATTCCGCCCGAGGAGTAGGCGGCTCTTTCCCCATATGCGCCATCCCGCCAAAGATGAACAAGGTGATCTGCCTGATCGGGATCTGGTAACGCAGCGCCACATAGGAATGTCCCAGTTCATGCAACAGGACGGAGAGAAACAGCAAGAGCGCGGCAATGCCACCCATCCCCCAATAGCGTGGAGCTGATAGACCGGGCAGCATCTCAGGCAAATAGCCCGTCGCCAAGGACCAGGTGACAAAGAAGAACACCGCAAACCAGGACGCATGTATGTGGATCGGGATACCGAGCGCACGACCGATTTTCCAATTGGGTAACGTCATGCATCTACCGTAACAGCGGAAGATTTCGAGCGTCAACTCGGCATCGCCCTCACACAGGCTGCTGAAAACGTTCGCCAACTGGGGCAACGCTGAACGATGAGTGATGAACTATGCGCGAAAAGCGATGTTCCTTCAGCGTTCATCGTTCAAAACGCAGCGTTCAATGACTCACTCGCTGCGGCCGCGCTGGATGGTCATTTTAAGCAACCTGCTAATCGGGTATACTTGCCACCATGCACCCGCGCTACTCGCCCACCATACTGTGCCTGACTCTCGCGATGCTGCTTGCCCCGGCACGGCTCCCCTTCGCACAGGCCCAGGTGATCAAATCGGGGCCCTCTTCCTGTCCCGGAGTGGCCCTGACGTTCGACCTCTGCCCGGTACGGAAAGGAGCAGGTTACGATCAGGATTTAATCGATTATTTGGTTGAACAGAAGATCCCTGCCACCTTCTTCATGTCGGGAAAATGGATGGCGAAGCACGACCAGCAAGTGCAAGCCCTCCTCCAAGTCCCCTTCTTTGAAATCGGCACCCACGGGGAAGTCCATGCCCATCTGCCGCTCCACTCGGCGGACGAGCAGAAACAAGAAATCCTCGGCCCGGTTCGTCTGCTCAAAACCAAATACCATCATGACGCGACCCTGTTTCGCCCTCCCTATGGGGAGTTCAACGACGACACGGTCAATATGGTGCGATCCCTTGGCCTCCAGTTCATTCTCTGGAATGTGGTATCCGGCGATCCAGACCCGACGATTACCGCAATCCAGATCGAGGACCGGCTGAGGCGGACAGTCCGAAAGGGCAGCGTGATCGTCATGCATGCCAACGGGAAGGGCAGACATACGCACGAAGTCGTGCAAGACCTCCAGGAACATCTCCTGCCGGAGCGACGCCTCACCCCTATGACCATGAGCGATCTCCTCATCTGTAATGGCCAGGCCGCTCCATGACCATGCCATACATCAGACCGATGCAGGCGGAGGACCGTGACGCCGTCGTACAGCTCTTAGCGGACTCCGAGCCTTGGAAAACATTGGGCTATACCGGTACGGATTGGAATCGCATCTTCTGCCCGCTGCCACCGGGGCGTGAGAGCCTCGTGGCCCTGGTTGACGGGAAGGTCGCCGGAGTGGCGCTCATTCGCGAGAAGTTCTTACTGGGTGATTATCTGGAACTGCTCGGTGTGGCCCCAGAAACAAGAAAGATAGGCATCGGTGCCGCCCTCCTGGCTCAGGTGGAGCGCTCCGTCTTCGCCAGAACGAAGAACCTCTTTGCCTGCGTCTCCGATTTTAATGCGACAGCTCGTGCCTTCTACCAGAAGAACGGCTATCAGGAAATCGGTCCCATGCCGAACTTTCTGATCCCTGGCAGCGCCGAGATACTGCTCCGCAAGACCAATGGCCCGGCGAGGGAGAAAAAAGCATAGCCACCAGCTTTCAGTTATCAGATTATAAGCTCAGAAGGCTGACAGCTGAGTGTTGAAAGCTGACGGCTTATCCTATAATGGGTCCCATGAAAGTTACCAAGCTCCTCCATACCCGCATGCGTGTCAGCGATCTGGATCAGACGATTCAGTTCTATACGACCGTGCTGGGCCTCGACGTGATTGAACGAAAGACCTCGCCTCGTGGATCACAACTGGCGTTCTTGAAAGTTCCCAACAGCGATGAGCTGATCGAACTGACGAGTTTTCCGCCGAGCGGGCCGGTGAAGGTCCAGGAAGATCTGGTCCATCTGGCCTTTCAAGTCGAGAACATGGACGACACCATCGCGACCCTCACAGCAAGGGGCGTCACGATCACGGACGGCCCCACCCACACATCGTCCGGCAGCCGCTTCATCTTCATCGATGCTCCCGATGGCTATGAGATCGAACTCATCGAACGGCCTCCCGGCGTGAAGATCGTGTGATCATCGCTCCCCTCTTTTCCTGCTGATCGTCTTCGTGCTACCTTCCCCGCCTGACAACATCGGTTCACCCTCATGGAGACTGGCATGAAGAACGGTTTCTTTCGCGGACATGGGCTGGGCAATGACTATGTGGTGATGGATCCCAAAGACCTGTCATTTTCGCTCACCCCTTCAAGAATCAAAGCCATCTGCGACCGCAACTGGGGACTAGGCAGCGATGGAATTCTTGCGCTGGTGCCGTCAAAAAAAGCGGACTTCGGCCTGCGCATCTACAACCCAGACGGCAGTGAAGCGGAAAAGTCCGGCAACGGCCTGCGGATCTTTGCCCGCTATCTCCATGCCACCGGCAAAACGAAAAGGACACACTTCACCGTTGAAACCAAAGGCGGGCTGGTCACGATCGATCTGCATGTCGACCGACATGGGGACGCCAGCGCCGTAACCGTTGAAATGGGCCGGGCCACATTCCAGCCGGCTGCACTCCCCTGCACCCTCACAACCAGCGAGCTGATCGAACAGCCCATCGACGCCGCAGGCCAGTCGCTCATCTTCACTGGTGTCAGCGTCGGTAATCCCCACTGCGTCGTCTTCAAACCGGCAGGACAGTCCTGGTCGCGAGAAGATCTTGTGACGCTAGGGCCGGCGTTGGAGAACCACCCCCTGTTCCCAAAACGTACAAACGTGCAACTTGCCGTGCCAACCGGCCAGAAAGAACTCTTCATCCTCATCTGGGAACGGGGAGCCGGTGAAACCCAGGCCTCCGGGTCCTCCTCCTGTGCCGCCGCAAGTGCGGCGGTCCGGCTCGGATTGGTGAAGAGCCCCGTCACGGTGAAGATGCCAGGAGGCCAGCTCAACATTGAGGTCGCCTCAGACTTCAGTCTCACCATGAAGGGTCCGGTCGCGGAAGTCGCCAGGGGAAGCCTCAGCCCGTCGTTCGTGCGGGGGCTGCGCTGAGTGAGCCATCAGCTGTCAACGATCAGCTGTTAGCCTTACTTCATCAGACAAGTTGCCCCAGATGGTCCCGGACCGTAGAATGTCGCCTGAAGGCATTCTATTCTTGCTGACCGCTGAAGGCTGACGGCTGATGGCTACTTCTGCAGAACTTCAATCGAAACTCGACCACCTCCCGGATCAGCCAGGGGTCTATCTATTCAGGGACGCACAGGGCGAACTGCTCTACATCGGGAAAGCAGCAGTCCTCTCCAACCGCGTACGGTCCTACTTTCAGAAAGGGACCGACCATTCCCCGAAAAATGCCGTCCTGGTCGGCCACATCGCAGACCTCGAAACGATCGTCACCCGCTCAGAGCTCGAAGCGCTGATTCTGGAAAGCAATCTGATCAAGCAGCATCGGCCACGGTTCAACGTGGTCTTACGGGACGACAAACAATACCCCTACCTCCGTTTGCCGATCAAAGAAGACTTCCCTCGCCTGTCGATCGTACGCCGCGTACACAAAGACGGGGCGCTCTACTATGGCCCCTACACACCCGCAGGCGCGTTGCGGGAGACGTTGAAAGTCATCAAGAAGGCCTTCCCCCTGGCGACTTGTACGATCAATATCAACGGCAAGGCGGAGCGGGCCTGTATCGAATTCGAAATCAAACGCTGTATGGCGCCCTGCACAGGCAATCAATCGAAAGAGGACTACCACCACATCGTCGCCCAGGTTCGCCAGTTTCTCGAAGGGCGCGACCATGAGCTGCTGGACGACTTGCGGACCCAGATGGGAGTGGCGGCAGAGCGGGAGGAATTCGAAGAGGCGGCGCGCCTGCGCGACCGGCTCTTCAACATCGAACGCACGCTGGAGAAACAACGCATCACCCAAACGACGACGACCGACCAGGACGTGATCGGCCTGGCGCGGCAAGGCACGGCTGTCGACCTCCAGATTCTCTTCGTGCGTGGAGGCCTCCTCATCGGACGCAAGGACTTCTTTTGGCCCCATTCAGCCGACGCCTTAGACGAAGAACTGGTCCGATCGGCCATTGAGCAGTTCTACAACAAAGATGGCCAACCGCCCAAAGAGCTGCTCATTCCCACCGAACTCGACGACGTCATGGTCATCGAAGAATGGCTCTCAGGCAAACGCGGAAACGCCGTCCGTGTCGTAGCGCCGGAGCGCGGCGTGAAACACCAATTGCTCCTCCTGGCAGAGGAAAATGCCGCCGCCGCCGTCGCCAACCACCTGCGAGACGAAGAAGTCGGACGGCAGGCCGTCGAAGAGCTCAAGCGGCTCATCCGGCTGGATGTCCTGCCTCGGCGTATCGAGGGATTCGACATTTCGAATACGATGGGCCATCAGTCCGTCGCATCCATGGTCGTGTGGGAAGATGGCCAGATGAAGAAAGCGGATTATCGGCGATTCACCATCCAAACCGTCACCGGCGCGAACGACTTCGCCAGCATGCAGGAAATCGTCACACGCCGCTACGGAGCCAGCGAGCATCTCGCGCGACCAGACCTCATCCTCATCGACGGAGGGCTCGGCCAGCTCGCCGCGGCCATAGAAGGACTCAAACAGGTCGGCCATCAGGACCTGGCCATTATGGGATTAGCCAAAGCACGCGGCGAAAAGGAGGAACGGATTTTCCTGCCTGGACGGAAAAACCCCATTCTCCTGCGCGCGAACTCTCCGGCCACCCACCTCGTCCAACGTATTCGCGACGAGGCTCATCGTTTTGCGATCACCTTCCATCGCAAACTGCGGGGCAAGTCCATGCTGGCCTCTCCACTCGATCGCGTCCGCGGCATCGGCGAGGTCACCAGAACTCGCCTGCTCAAGCAATATGGCAGCCTGGCCAATATCGCTGCCGCCACAGACATCGAATTAATAGCCGCCGGGATCGATGCCTCTACCGTCGCAGATATACGCAAGACGCTCGCGAACCCCACCTCATAAGCAATGGATGCCACAGCCCGAGATCATTTTCTCCACGCCACATATCACTTAGGATAGAGCTCCAAGGCCGAATGGCGCTATGCGAGGGACCTAAACGCCTCTATAGTCTGGCTCTGACGCCTGACGACTCAGGTCTCAGAAAGGACGCATGACCACGCCTCTCGATCCCGGCTCAGTCACCACCAGCGACCGCGCGTCACCCTCCCCTAAAACAGAGCTGACCCAGTTGCGCGCCCGTATCGCAGAACTGGAGCAGAACTCAACTGAGAGAAAATGGAAAAACGATGCGCTCGAGGCATTGGCCTTCGGCACCGCTGCTGCCACAGGAAGAGAGTTTCTGCAGGCCCTCGTTCGTCAATTGTCTCTGTCATTGAACACCCAGTATGCCTTCGTGACGGAATGGGCGCCAGGAAGGACCGACCGGCTTCGAACTGTGGCCGGATGGTCCGGCAATTGTGCAGCAGATCCCCTGGAAATCAATCTGCACGATTCCCCCTGTCAGCAAGTCATGAAAGACGGAACGGCCCTCTTCGCTCAAGGCATCCGCCAGTTGTTCCCCCGGAACACACTGCTTGCCTCAATCAACGTCGAAAGTTACATGGGAGTGGTCCTGCGCAATAGCGAGGGCCAGCCGACCGGCCATCTGTGTGTGATGGACGTACACCCGTTTTTATTTGATGAGAGCCAGGGCACCGCCATCCTGAACGTCTTTGCCCGGCGCGCCGCGGCCGAGCTTGAACGACTTCGGGCGGAAGAGACGCTGAGAGCGAGTGAGGAACAGTTTCGTGCGCTCGTGGAGTCGGCAACAGACGCCATTGTGCTTGCCAACCATGAAGGCCGGATTATTTCCTGGAACAAAGCATCGGAACAGATCTTCGGCTATTCGCTGGATGAAGCACTTGGCCAGCCACTGACCATCCTAATGCCCCCACGCTACCGACAGAAACACGAGCAGGGGCTGGCTCGCATGGGAAGTGCCGACCCAGACTCGCTCGTCCGAAAGACACTTGCGCTTGTCGGCGTCACAAAACAGGGCCTGGAATTCCCACTGGAACTCTCTCTTGCCTGCTGGCGATCTCGAGACGGTCTGTTCTTTAGCGGAATCATCCGCGACATCTCCGAACGCACACGGGCGGAGATGGCCCTCAAAGCCAGCGATCAGCGCTACCAGTTTCTCTACGAGAATAATCCTTCCATGTACTTTACCCTCGCCCAAGAGGGGACCGTTCTGGCCGTCAATCATTATGGGGTCGACCAACTGGGGTACAGCCAGGAGGAGCTGACCGGCCACTCAATACTCCGTATATTCGATGCTCATGACCATCAAACCGTACTCGAGCAATTGAACATCTGCGCAGCCAACCCCGCCAAGCTTTTCCACTGGGAGATCCAAAAAATCAGAAAGAGCGGTGCGCGGTTATGGGTCAGAGAACATGCGCGGGCCATTCAGGACGAAACCGGCACAACCGTCATTCTTGTCGTCTGCGAAGACATCACGGCTCACAAACAGGTCGAGCTGAGATTGCAAAAAATCAACGAATGTTTCCTCAGATTCGGGAGCGATCCGCTGGCAAACATCAATCGACTGACGGCCTTGGGGGGAGAGCTGCTTGGGGGCACATGCGCGCTGTACTCACGTCTTGAGGGAGCGCTCCTCCGTTCGATCGGACAATGGCAGACCCCTCCGGGCTTCAATCCGGTAGACCAAGCCGACGGACATCTCTGCGCCGACCTCATCAAGAAGGGAGACGACCATCTCTGGACGGTTCGCCATCTGGCCAACACATCGTACGTCCGAACGGATCCCAACGTTAGCCGCTACCAATTGCACACCTACGTCGGCCAGATCGTCACACGCGGCAAAGACCCGATCGGGTCGCTCTGCGTCGTGTTCCAGCACGATTTCGTTCCAACCGAGGCCGACGAAGGATTGATGGGTATTCTGGCCTCGGCGATCGAGACCGAAGAAGAGCGGATGCAAGCGCAGGAAGCCCTGCGCACCAGCGAAGTCCAGTGGCGTCAGTTCGTGGCAGATGCACCGGTCGGACTGGTGATTCTGGATAGTCAGCAACGAGTCCTGAGCGCCAACAAGGCTTTTTGTGCCCTGACTGGGTACAGCGAAGAGGAAGTAGTCTGAAACACCTATGCCCTGTATACCCATCCCGAAGACCTGCCTGACAATCTTGCCCTCACCAATGCGTTCTTTGACGGGGCGCGGTCTGGCTATGCCTATGAAAAGCGCTATATCCGAAAAACCGGGGACATCATCTGGGTCGCCGTGACCACCACCGGGATCGAACTGCCCGGCCATGCCGGCCCACTCTTGCTCGCAGTGGTTAAAAACATATCTGAACGGAAGCGGATCACGGAAGAGCGCGAGCGGATCAGCCAGGATCTCCATGACGATATCCTCCAATCGCTCTATGCCGTCGGCATGGGATTGGAGCACATGCGACAGCGCATCACACGAATCTCCCCCACAAACGCCCGCCGGCTGGACGTCTCCGTCACCCAACTGAACGGAGTCATCCGCCAGGTACGCAGCTTCATCCCCCGCATGCAAACGCCCGCCATTCAACAGGGCGCATTCGACCAGGCACTCCTCGCCATCGTGCAGTCATTGACCGTTGCCGGCGAAGACGACATACAACTGGACATCGACAAGTCGGTTGCCGAGGGACTCTCACGCACCCAATGCGGCTCCGTACTCAGCATCGCCAAGGAAGCCCTGAGCAACAGTCTTCGACATGCTGGAACCGCGCATCGCAGGGTCACGGTCCAACTCTATCGTGGAAAATTCAGACTGGAAGTGTTCGATGATGGGAAGGGCTTCAGCCCAACAGCCCGGAAATCATCCGGAATGGGGCTGGCCAACATGAGGGCACGGGCGCGGAAACTCGGCGCGAGGCTCACGATCAGATCCCGTCCTAAAAAAGGCACGCAGGTCGTGCTCGACATTCCTCTACCAGCCCCACAGGCCACGGCATAGTCCACGTCAAACATAAGGTTGGATACAGGCTTTCAGAATTGGCGCTCGTGCCTGCTATTCTCCAGCAATATGCTGCGGAAAATCTCTGTAGGCGTGCCTAAGTCTCACTAGCTTCAGGTAAGGACAACAGGGGCACATCGCGCAGGATGCTCAAAAAGGCCGTCCAGCAAGGCCGCAGCAAGTGAGTCATTAAACGCTGAGCTTTGAACGATGAACGCTGAAGGAACATCGCTTTTCGCTCAGAGTTCATCACTCATCACTCATCGTTCAGCGTTGCCCCAGCTGGCGGACTATTGCAGCATCCTGCTAAAACATGAACTTGAGGCTGACGGTCCCTAAGTGCACATAGGCATGGTACGTCCCGTTGACGGTGGGATTTTGATTTCCGGTAACCGTCCGCGGCTCCTAGAACCATTCCTGGAACGCCACATCGAGCCCCATGGCCTTCGGCTAGAGTGCGGACGTCCCTCCGCAAGGCACCATGCCTAAAAATCGTCCCTGGCCCTTACACAAGAACCCGGCCCCGATAGACAGCGTGTTGGAGGACAATGAAATCGTTCCAGGATTGAAGGTCAGATCGGGCACCGGATTCTCCGTTCTGGAGTACCCCGATCGAACGGCCACATCCCAATGGGGCAACCACTCGGGGTTGAGCCACTTATATTCAGTGCCGATCGCTACAACCGGGACCGTTTTCCATTGTTGCGGTTGGGGAATCACCCCTCCCGTCGAGAGATGCACATCGAGGTCACGATTCGATTTCCATCCAACATATTCCACGTCGAGTTCCAGTTTCCATTCCCGCTCACTGGTGCGAACAGGCCAAACTGCAATGGCTCCGGTATAGATCTGCGGCAACACAAGATTAGTGCGGGCATCGGCAACCTTCGCTCCATTGACCAACAACGATCCGCTCAACGGCACGACAGCCTGGGAGCGATAGACCAGCCCGACGGAGGCCACCGGTTTACCGTCGCCATTTCTCAGAGGTGTATAGAGCAGGCTGACCGTCGCACCAGCCCCCGTTCCTTTCCCGCTGAGTTCTACCGAGGCCCCGGCGAGCGCACCAGAGCCTACTTGACGCTGCTCTACCTGTCCCTCCCCAAGAAAGCCTGCGAAAGTATAGATGTCGGCACTCACACCCAGTGACACATCGTCGTGTATTTTGTAAGCGATCGTGGGCTTGATATCGACGAGCGGCAGCGCCGCCGATGTCACGGCTGTATTGAACGGACCATCCACCGGATAGCGGGTGTTCAACCCAAAGGGGGAAGTGAGCCCAAGGCCCACCGTGACCTTCGACATGCCGTCCCACCCGAACGCCTGAAGGTTGGCACTCACATAGGAGTGACTGGGTGCAGGAAACACGATACTGCCTCCAAAATCACCGCGCGTATCGATTCCCGTTGGACTTTTGTATTTGATCGATCCGCCGAGCAGAGTGGTTCCGAAAGCCACCTGAATGCCTTCGACCTGACTCAACCCTGCCGGATTGTAGTGAATGGCTGACGCATCATCGGCTTGAGCGGCAAAGGCATTACCCTGACCGGCCGCAGCGGCCCCCTGCGGCGGGAACCGAAGTGCCTGCGAAGATGCTACTGATGGCTGCAGTAGCAACCACACGACAAAAATGCAACTGAGGACATACTGCATGGGAGATGACTCCTAAAGATAATGCCGAACCTGATCAACAGCCAGCAGGATAGGCCGAGAATATGGCCAACTATTCAAAAAAAACTAGCGGTTATATCAATAAGGCCATTTGACCTCATCGTGCAAAAAGTTAAGTTGATTTCACGAAAGACCTCCATATACACTTCTAAGTGGTAGGTCTCTGCATTACGATTCAACGCGGCTCATTGAGGCTCAGAGAGCATGATGCGCGCCCCCCTTCGAGAACACCTAACTGTTTCAGGAAATGCCTTACGTGCGGAGTTTCCTTTTATTCAACGAGGAAGCCACGACCAGGATCCGCAACATTCCGTACAGCTAAATGTTCACAAGCAGCCACGTCTTTTCCCTTCCGAGATATTTAAAAACCTCACAAAAAGAGAGATGCAAAATGTCGTTGAGATTCTTCACTACTCGGCAGAAGCAAGGACAGGGGATGATGTGTATCGGATCTTGCAGCTTATTCAGAGGACTGTGGCTTGTCCAAAGGTGATCGGTGGCGTAGCGCAGCTCACTGCCGCTGGAAAATTTAAGGAATTTAACAGCGTGCTGAATGTGAGCTATTCCAATGCCTGGCTGTATGCGTATTGCAAGAATGAGTTCGCAACCGTCGATCCGGTACTGCAATCTCTCCTGTCTACGTTTCAAACACAAACCTGGAAACAGACATACTCAACAGCCAGTTCGCCAAAGCAGTTTGAGTTCATTGAGGAAGCTTGTTCGTTTGGACTGACCCATGGCATTACCACAGGGATGCTCGAACCCGATCGAGGATTTGCGACTTTCTTCTCGTTTGCCGGGGGTGACCCAAAGGGCCCCCAACGCTTTTCGAGATTGTTAGAGTACCTTCTCCCTTATCTTCACCCGGTTCTCATGGCAAATACCCACACGCCTTTATCCAATCGCGTCAAAGGCCTTTCGTCTCGAGAAATGACGGTGCTGCTGTGGATGAAGGAAGGGAAAACCAACTGGGAAATCGCTCGCATCGTGGGATTGACCGAACGGACGGTGCGCTTCCACATTGAAGGCATTTTCATGAAGCTTGATGTCAGTTCCCGCACCCAGGCAGTGGCTGTCGCCATGGAACACGGCCTGCTTCCAGCCGAGTAGGTTGCTCGCGCTGGCTGACTAAGAACCTGCTTCTATTTCAATTACGCTGCGACCAATCTTCCCCCTATCTCGCTTACCGGCTGTTGATCTTGCCTCCTGGCCTGACCGACGCTAAAGTCGCCGACCTGCTCTCTGGGATCCCTTGCAAGGAATCCGCCTCTTTCAAATAAGATTGAACCATCAACCGCATTCATCCACTGGAAGAAGGACGGTCGTTTCAGCGGACAGGTTTCATAAAACTGCTGCCAATTCAGAACCGCAGCAATCGACAGCGCTCCGGCAGGAGGAAGCGACACGGCCGTGCTTAGAGCCTCGCACGAAAGACCTATGCCGCGAAGCACTCGGAAAAATCGTTTCTCGACCACCATGTACATATAGGGGATCTCATTCTGTCTGGACCATTGATACACCCCCTTGATCAAAATTAGCATCAGACGACTGGAGAGGCCTTTGTCCATCAATGTCGGGTCTAACGCCAGCCGTGTAATCTCCGCGGTATCGTGCCTCTTCCTAATTTCGCAGCTCGGGGGCAAACACGGACGAAACTCCTTCTCGATCATGAAGGGGTACGGAGATCTTACCATTCGAAAGATACCCCGGAGCTTCTGGCCATCATCAAATAACCCAACCGACGTCGCGAACGCATCGTATGCGTCAACTTCAAGCCCATCCTCACTTTTCGCCACCCATTCCAACCGGTCTGCAAACACCTGATGGCGCAAACGATACGACGCGTGAAGGTCTTGCTCGGCGGACAATGTCTTGACGAGCAATCCTTCCTCTTGGAACTCGATCGGTCGACTCTCCACTAACACCGCCATGAGCACCTCCTTCTTCCAATAGTTCACTCGTGCTGCGTCCTAAGGAGATGCATCAATTCGTAGCATTCCGTCACCTGGCGGATCCGCCAGGTGACGGAATGCGGAACAGTCGCGTACTAGTAGTGCAGTCTCAAACCAATGCTGCTCTACAGCGAGAGACTCCGTAGAAGTTCCGGCTCACATATGGAGAAAGGACGTTCCACTTGATGAAATCTCGGCGGGAGTTCCAGCTCATCAACGGGTATCGGCAATCTCCCGACAAAGCGGTGCCACCGCGCTCGGCGCTTGCGCAAGGGATTCCCTCCAGCACCCGTGAGTCTATTCCCCGCCTGCTGCGCGAACAGGTTGAAGACCGCCTCACCGCAGCCCTCACGGCATCCGAGCAACGATTGAGCGCGCTGCTTCACGATCGCAGTCGTATCGGACGGGAATTGCACGATTCTGTACTGCAAGCGCTCTATGCCATCGAGTTAGGCCTTGTGCATTCCCGTGATCAGGCAGCTCGTCAGCTCCAA
>JANYAJ010000088.1 GCA_025361385.1 Nitrospira sp. | reverse complement strand
TGCCGCTGTTGATCGTGCTGGGCTTCGTGGGCTGGCCTGGCTGGTGGCTCTGGGCGTTCATGTCAGGAATCTGGGGTCTTGGCCATCCGCCGGTGCTGGATCCTGACGAACCGTTGGGCCGGGGGCGGATTGTGGTCGGATGGATCGCGCTCGCCGTGTTTGTGCTCACGTTTGCTCCCGTTCCTTTCTCCTTCCACTAGCCGGCTGCTGAAACAGACGCGCCAGCGTCGTTCTCGCATCGTTCAGATCCTCAACGTACCCCAACGGGTACGCTTCCGGTCTTCACTCGCTGCGGCCTTGCTGACGGTCTGTTTGAACAGCCGGCAAAGACACCATTTAGTGGCTTGATCAATCCAGAGATTTTCTTGTCCGGTGGCGCACTCGGTTCTACAGTGTGCCTATGGAGTCTGCCGAGACCGCAATCTTATCGTGTCCCAAATGTCAGACTGATCGGCCCGATGGGGCGACAGAATGTGTGAAGTGCGGAATCATCTTTGCGAAGTATCGTCCGCTTGTCCCCTTGCAGCGACAGCCTCTGCTGCGGGACCGCTCTCGCTGGGTGGCCTTTGCCAAAGAATGGCTCATTGAATCGGATAGGCCGACCGACTCGATCACGTTCGCTGGACGAGTTGCGGTATTTCTGTTGCTACTCTGGTGGGGGCGAGCCTTCATCGTCACGCCGCTCGAAACCAACTATACAGGGGAGTCGTTCCTCCATCTGATCAATCTGCCGTTCCATGAAGCGGGCCATCTTCTGTTTATCCCCCTGGGACAGTTCATGATGATCCTGGGGGGAAGTCTCGGCCAGGTCCTGATGCCGCTCGTCTGTTTGGGTACCTTTCTCATCAAGACGCGCGATCCCTTCGGCGGAGCAGTGGCGCTCTGGTGGACGGCGGAAAGCTTCATGGATATCGCCCCCTATATCAACGATGCGCGGGCTCTGGATCTCATGCTCCTTGGCGGCGTGACGGGAAAAGAAACGGACGGGCACGACTGGAACAATATTCTGACGATGTTGGGTTGGCTGGAGTACGACCATCGCCTGGCTCACCTCGCCTACAACGTCGGCATTCTCCTGATGCTGGTCTCCTTCGCATGGGGCGGGCTGCTGCTCCTGAGGCATTACCGACGACTCTCACCGTAACCGGCTTGCGCGACCGCAGAAACTCTCTTACCATAGACCTCGATCAGGAGGGACGAACATGCAAAGCCTGCGAGCCGTTCGAGCTTGTCTCATCGTATGGGGCATGATGCTGTTGGCCGGTCAGGCCATCGCAGCCGATTCCACTGTTTCTCCTCGATTCACGCTGGTCTTCAACGGTGCCGCCGTCAAGGACAACAGCACCGGCCTGGTCTGGGAACAGGAACCGGACCGGGAACACGACGTATGGAGGGCGTCGGTGGCTCGTTGTGCGACGAAAGAAGTCGGTGGGCAGAAGGGCTGGCGCGCACCGTCGGTGGACGAACTCAAGACCTTGATCGATGTTTCACAACATGATCCGGCTCTGCCTGCCGGCCATCCCTTCTCCAATATCAAGTCAGAGATCTATTGGACGGCGACGCCCCATCCCACCGACGACATGGTGGCCTGGCAGATCAGTTTTTTCAGCGGTGAACCGGTGACGGATCAGAAGTCAGGCACGCGCCGCCTGTGGTGCCTGCTCGGGGAGTCCCGCAAGTAACTCGGTCATCTTTCACCCACAGAGCAAACCTCTTTAGAGTATCCTGTTCGACCGTAGGCGTTGCTGGCCATATGGGGTTAGCTCGCGTGTAAGTGGCCCTAGTCCAAAGAGCCACGAAGAAACCTCCCCCGCACCTTCCCCGTCAATTCGCACCGTATTTCCACCACGATTTTCTGCAGGTAGGTAATCATCCTGCACAGCCTTGCTTCCTAGGCGCGTAATCCCCGCGTTCTTCGTGAGCGTCTGCCGTTCATTTTTATATCGTCTTAACAGTCTCTGGGCCCGGTTTAACACCGTCCTGACACGAAGCTTGGTAGATTTCTTTCCACGACAAGGGAGCATCGCGAGAGGCTGAGTGTTGGGCGGTCAGAGAAAGTGAGGGAATCTCGATGACATTCGTTGCACTGGGTTTGTTGTTAGGGATGGTCGGGCTGCTCTGGGTGATGGTCATAGACATCACTCGGGTGGATCACCAGACCAAGAGACAGAGTCCACGAGCGCAGGTTAGGTCGCTCGCGAAGGCACCACGTTGCGGGTCCAAGGCAGCGTAACGGGAAGGCGCAAGGCGCAGAGGAAGGAAGGTCAGAGGTCATGATGCAGATGCTGTGGTGGATGACCAGACTCTTGTTGTTTGCGGCAGGAATGATGACGGCTCCAGTGCTCGCACAAGATGCTGTTGGTCTCACATCGGAGGAGCAATCGCCTAGCACGCCAGGGGAGGGGACGGGTCTTCACACTTCGCTCAATTAATTCATGTCTCGTATCTCGAACAGTCGGCAAGGGCCTGACCATTTGCAACTGAACTCATAGTCAAACAGAGGAGGAGTCACGTGCAACCAAGAATGTTAGAAACAGGCAGGCTGAGGTATATGGGGATCGCGTTGGGACTGGGAGCCGTCCTTATCGGTGGACAGCCCCGTATGAGTTTCGGGGCCGAACCGCCGACTTCGAATCCGACGGTGCAGGAGCGCCTGGACTCCTTAGAGAAGAAAGTCGATGCGCGGGGGATTTGGAACACGCTGGGGTTCAAGGCGTCAGGGTTTGTGGATGTCGCCTATACCCACAATTTCAACAATCCCACCACCAACCTCAATCAACTGCATATCTTCGACACCAACGCCAACGCGTTTATGCCGCACTTGGCGCAGCTCATGCTGGAACGGCCGGCCGATGCGGGCGGCAGTGGCATGGACCGGGCCGGTTTTCGCGCGCGTCTCAATTTCGGTTCCGATGCCAGGGTCACGCGGGCCCGCACGAATTTCCAACCGGGCACGAGCAACAACGAGCTGGATTTCCAAGAACTCTATGCGGAATACATCGTCCCGGTCGGCAACGGCCTGAAGATTCAAGCGGGGAAGATCAACACGCTGATCGGGTATGAGGTGATCAACAGTTTCGAGAACCCGAACTTCTCCCGTACCTTCATGTTCGGTTTGGGCCAGGCCTTCACGACGACCGGGCTCCGCGCCACCTATACGTTCAATCCGCTCGTGACTGCGTCGATCGGCGTGATCAATGGCTGGGACAACGTGGACGACAACAACAAGAGCAAATCATTCGAGTGGCTCCTGGCCCTGACGCCGCATGAGCGAGTCGGCGTGAGTTTCTACGGATCCTACGGCGCGGAGCAATCGAACAGCCAAGGGGCCGCGCCCGCCGTCACGGAGGCCGATCCCACGGCCAAGCGGACGGTGGTGGGGTCGATCATTACGTTGAAAGCGACCGACAAGGACACGATCATCCTGGAGCCCTATTACGGGAACGAGGGCAATGCCAGCACGGTGAAGGCAGCGGGTAACGCCAGATGGAACGGCTTGGGTGCCTATCTCATCCATGACTTCAACGAGCAATGGAGTGCCCGGATTCGTGGAGAGATATTCGAGGATGCGGGCGGCGCCAGGACCTGCACCGGCGGCGTGAATTTCGCGGGCGGCGCCAACACCTGTGCGGGCTCACCCTATGGTGGTGCCGCAGGCGTGGGCGGCATTCCTCAGACGCTCTGGGAGAACACCTTCACGCTCCAATATAAGCCCTTCCCCTCGCTGATTACGCGGACGGAGTTCCGGTACGACAAGTCCGACAAAAATGTCTTTCTCTATGGCAGCAGAGCGGTGAATAACCAGGAGACGCTCTCGTTCCAGGTGGTCTACTTGTTCTGAGCGAGACGTGTTTCACCGGGGTCGAGGGGAGATGCGTACGAGCATGTATGCAACCAAAGATCGACCGCATGGTGTCCCGTGCCGCAGGGGCTGGGACAGCGTCACAACGGCCACGGTGGCATGCGGGTTGTCGTCGCCGTCGATAAGGCATCGTCGACAGACCGTGGAATCAGGAGAAAACTGTTCCGGACACTCCGCAGTCTTTACACCGTTTTTACTTTCTGCGGTCTATTGTGAATGTAGATAGGTAGAGAAAGACACCGTGGACAACTTTTCCTTTACAGCAATTAGGAGCCTGCATATGGATCTCATGTACCTGACCATCGCAGCCATGTTCTTTTTGCTGACGGGCTGGCTTATCTCGGCGCTGGAGCGACTATAAGGGGGGACCGCTATGAATGCGATGTATATGGTCGGCGGAATTCTGTCAGTGGGATTGTTGGTGTATCTCATGATCGCGTTGCTTAAACCGGAGTGGTTCTAATGACGATCAACGGCCTGGTTCAAATCGGACTCTACTTTGCCGTGCTGCTCGCGCTGGTCAAGCCGGTGGGTTGGTACATGGCCCGAGTCTACGAAGGTCAACCCTGTGGGCTTGACCGGGTGGTGGGCCCTCTTGAGCGGCTGATCTATCGTCTGTGCGGAGTGCGTCACACTGAGGAGATGAATTGGAAGACGTATGCCGTCGCGATGCTTCTGTTTAACGGCGCCGGGCTCTTCGCCCTGTACGCGTTACAACGGTGGCAGGGAATGTTCCCCTTCAATCCGCAGGGGTTTGGCGCCGTGGCTCCCGATCTCGCGTTCAACACCGCCGCGAGTTTCGTGACCAACACGAACTGGCAGGCCTATGGAGGCGAAGCGACGTTGAGCTACCTCACCCAAATGCTCGGTCTCACAGTCCAGAATTTCGTGTCTGCGGCGACTGGGATGGCGATTCTTGTCGCGCTGATTCGCGGCTTGGCGCGCCGAACCTCGGAGACCATCGGGAATTTTTGGGTCGATATGACCCGCAGCACCCTCTATATCCTGCTGCCGTTGTCGGCCATCCTCGCGCTGATCCTCGTCTCGCAGGGGACAGTCCAGACCTTCGGGTCCTATCACACGGCGACGCTGGCCCAGCCCGTGACGTATGACAAGCCGTTCACCGATGCCGCGGGGCAGGCCATCTTGGACGAGAAGGGCCAACCGAAGACTGAATCAACGACAGCAGCCGAGCAGGTTCTGTCCGTCGGGCCGGCCGCATCGCAGGTCGCGATCAAGCATCTGGGGACTAACGGCGGCGGGTTTTTTAATGCCAATGCGGCCCATCCGTACGAAAGTCCAACACCCCTGACGGACTTCCTCCTCCTTCTCGCTGAGACCATGATCGCTGCATCCTTGACCTATACGTTCGGCAAGATGGTCGGCGACACGCGTCAGGGTTGGGCGCTCCTTGCCGCGATGCTCAGCGTGTTAGCCCTCTTCATTCTCGGAGCCTATTGGGCGGAGTCGGCGGGAAATCCCCGCATTGCCGCGCTGGGGATCGATCAGGCAGCCAGCAACGAGCAGCCAGGCGGCAATATGGAAGGCAAGGAAGTCCGCTTTGGCGTCGCCCGCTCAGCGCTCTTTGCCACCGCGACGACTGCGACCTCGACCGGCGCCGTGAACTCGATGCACGATTCATTCACCCCGCTCGGTGGTTTGGTTCCGCTCTTCATGATGCAATTCGGCGAGGTGATTTTTGGCGGAGTCGGCTCCGGCCTCTACGGCATGGTGGTCTTTGCGATCATCGCCGTCTTCGTGGCCGGCTTGATGGTGGGACGCACGCCGGAATATCTGGGCAAGAAGATCGAACCCTATGAAATGAAGATGGCCTCCCTGTTGATTCTGATCATGCCGATGGTGGTCCTCGGTTTCACGGCAGTGGCGTCGGTGACGGATGTCGGCACCAGCTCGATTTTGAACCCGGGACCCCATGGGTTCAGTGAGATGCTCTATGCCTATAGTTCGATGGGGAATAATAACGGCAGCGCGTTCTGTGGACTGAATGTCAACACACCCTTCTACAACCTCACCGGCGGGATCGCGATGCTGATCTCCCGTTTCTGGTTGGCGATTCCCACGTTGGCCCTGGCCGGCGCACTGGCGAGGAAGAAACTTGTGCCGGCTGGCCCCGGAACCCTGCCGACCCATACGCCGCTGTTTGTCGTGCTGCTGATCGGTGTCGTCGTGCTGGTGGGAGCCCTGACCTTCGTGCCTGCACTGGCCCTGGGACCAATCGTAGAACATATTCTGATGGTGAGCCGATAACAGCGCTGGAGTGGAGGATTTTGAGATGACAACGCAAGATAAGAAAAGGTCATTGTTCGATCCTAGGATTATGCGACGAGCGCTGCTGGAATCCTTCCGGAAGCTGCATCCGCGCCACCAAATTCGCAATCCGGTTATGTTCGTGGTCGCGGTCGGGAGTGTGCTGACTACCGTCCTGTTCTTCCAGGCACTGTTTGGGACAGGCGAAGCGCCGGTCTGGTTCATCCTCGCGGTATCCCTCTGGCTTTGGTTCACCGTGCTGTTCGCGAACTT
>JANYAJ010000031.1 GCA_025361385.1 Nitrospira sp. | reverse complement strand
AGCGCTCACGCGTATCGTGCAAATGGTCTCCGAAAGCGCGGATATGATTCGCCAGATCGCAGTGGCCTCGGAAGAACAGTCGGTGGCCACGCAGCAAATCGCCAACGACATTGAAAATGTGGCGAAGGTGACGAAGGAATCTGCGTCGGGCGCCAATGAATCGGCCAAAGCGAGCCATGATCTCAGCCGGTTAGCCGCTGAGCTGCAGAGTATTGTGGGATCGTTCAAGGTCTAGGATCACGCTGAAGAGAGGAGATGCCGATGATTGTCGAAGAAAAAGTCGAGGCTCAACAGGGCCAGGGTGGGGGCGCTGGGGTGCTGACCAGGGAAGCCGTAGCCGGCGATGACCTCCGTCAACTGGTCACCTGTCTGATCGGACGTGAGGAATTTGCGCTGGATGTATTGAGTGTCCAGGAGATCAATCGCATGGTCGAAATCACGCGGGTGCCGAAGGCGCCGGCCTACGTCGAAGGGGTGATCAATCTGCGCGGTAGGATCATCCCGGTCCTGGATCTCCGGCGGAGGTTTGGGCTCCCGCCGGTCGAGAAGTCGGATAATTCCCGCATCATGGTCGTCCTTGTACGGCAGCGGATGGTGGGATTGATCGTGGATGAAGTGGTGGAGGTGCTGCGAGTTCCGAAATCCTCGATTGAACCGCCGCCGTCGTTCGGCAGTTCTGCCGGCGCCGAATTCACGCAGGGCATCGGACGGATCGACGATCGTCTCTTGATCGTCTTGGATCTGAATCGCCTGTTGATGCCCAATGAGCAGGCCACGATGGATGCGGCTACGGGGCAGGGGGCGGGGCACTAGACGGAGGGGGCTGAGATTTCAGCCGTTGTTTTTCTATGACGCGTTCCAACAGCCCGAGCGATTCGTTCAGGAGGTCGGAGGCGCAGCTCATCGTAGTCTGAAATTGTTGCATGGCTTCGGCCCACTTCTTCTCCTGTTGGAGCTCCTGGAACCGTCGATATTGTTCGTGAAGGATGGCTTGTTTAGCATCGAGTATCAGACAGTCCAGTTCGCTCACATCGACCTCCCAATCCGTGTGGTTGTGCACCGTACCAGAGCCAACGCTGGTCTGGCTATAGTACGAAAGCATGGGTGAAGGGCCGGACAGGTACGTGCTGGATCGAGTCACTGAACTGAGAAGGAACTGCGCGACGTGGATATTGCGACAATTCTAGGAATCGTCCTCGCACTCGGCTCCATCGTTGGGGGGCAGGCCCTCGAAGGCGGCCATCTCAGCTCTATCATGCAGCTCACCGCCTTCATTATCGTGATGGGCGGCACCATCGGGGCGGTCTGCGTGCAGAATCCGCTGTCCGTCGTGTTGAAGGGGATCTCGATGATCAGCCTTGGCATCATCAACCCGAAGCACGACAATAAAGGCACCATCAAGACGATCCTCGATCTGGCGAATGTGTCTCGCAAGCAAGGGCTCTTGGCGCTCGAAGGCAAGCTGAAGGACATCCACGATCCGTTTTTCCGTAAAGGCGTGCAATTGATCGTCGATGGGACCGATCCCAAGGTGGTGCATGAGATCCTGGAGATCGACGTCGAACATCATGAAGAAGAAGGCATCAATGCGGCAAAGGTCTGGGAAGCCGCAGGCGGCTATGCGCCGACCGTCGGTATCATCGGCGCGGTGCTCGGGCTGATTCACGTTATGGAAAACCTGGCCGACCCCTCTAAGCTCGGCGGCGGTATCGCGGTGGCGTTCGTGGCAACGGTCTACGGTGTCGCCGCGGCCAATCTGTTCTTTCTTCCGCTGGCCAGCAAGATGAAATTCAAGATCAAGGAAGAAGCGGGCTCGCGCATGATGATCATCATGGGACTCGTCGGGTTGGCGCAAGGCGAGAATCCTCGCCTTCTGCAGGAAAAGCTCGAGGGCTTCCTGCCGGAGTCGGAACGTACGAAGGAAGCCAAGAAGTAGGGATACAGGGGGCAATGGGATAAGGGACTAAGGTATGGAGGTAACGGAATAGAGGGGTAGAGGGACAAGGGGGTAACTGGGGTTCCAGCGTATTCTGGCTACCCCGGTACCCCGTATCCCCTGTATCCCTGTATCCCTTCTGCAGCTATGGGAAAAAAGAAACACGAAGAGCACGAAAATCACGAGCGGTGGCTGGTGTCCTATGCCGACTTCATCACGCTGCTCTTTGCGTTTTTCGTCGTCATGTACTCGATCTCTTCGGTGAACGAGGGCAAGTTCCGCACGGTGAGTGAGTCCATTAAAGCCGCGTTAAATCCTATCGTCAGTCCACCTACCGCACCCACGCCGTTTCAAGTCGGCAACAACAAGCCGACCACCATTGTGCCCAATATCATCCCCTCAAAGGATATGGCGGTCCGGCGTCTGCGTCAGGCCCTGAAGGCGCTCCAGGTGTCTGCCAGAGTCGAGCCAATCCTCATGACTGAGCCGGGAGAGAGCACGATCGTCCTCTCGTTGCCGGAGTTGGTCCTGTTCGAGAGCGGAGCGGCGGTGCTCCGTCCCGAGGCCCTGCCATTTCTCCAGACGCTTGCCGAGGTGCTGGTCGAACTCGACCGTCAGGTCAGGGTGCAAGGCCATACGGACAATGTGCCGATCCGGTCGGCGCAGTTTCCCTCGAATTGGGAACTCTCCGCGATGCGAGCGGTGATGGTCGTCCGGGCCCTGGGCGAATTGTATGGGGTGTCGATGAAGAACCTGTCGGCCGTCGGATATGCCGATTCCCGACCGCTCGTGCCTAACGATACAGTAGAAAATCGGGCGAAAAATCGGCGGGTCGAAATCGTCGTGTTGGAAAAGAAATGGATTCCTCCACCGGTCGACGCGGCAGGTCAGCCAATAGTCCACGAGGGGGCGACCGGCTCTTCGGACGGATCGATGCAAGGTCAATCCGCTATGTCAGGAGATATTCCCTCCGGGTTGATGTCCCCCTCGTCTTTGCCCCACTAGGATCGCCAGCAGCCAACAAGCCTACTCTTCTTTCGCTTCCCAGACAGTCTCAGCCACAACAGTACTCACGCCGAACCCAGAGAGGGGAGGTGTCGTGTGGCATGGCGCGGTTGTCTCTCTTGTGACATTGGCCGGCCCGATGCTCGTGATCCTCGTGCCATATGGAAGGATGATTACGTAGTGTTAGATTGTTATCTCCCTGAGAGTCTTGGCCATCTGAATGGAATATGGCCTGGTTGAATACGGCCAGATGGTGGTAAGAGATGAAATAAGTAAGGATAGCTTAAGTATTTAAGTATGGGACCGATAAGATATGAAGCTAGGCGAATTAATAGGGTAGCATGGCTAATTTTATAATGGCGAATAATCAGCCGTCTTAACATGAGGGCACGGAATGTGATGGACGCGAGTTCGAGACAATGTGCGCCGACCGGGGATCTCACGATTTTTGAAGTGATG